>NZ_JACJEM010000075.1:0-17677 GCF_014164085.1 Pseudoalteromonas sp. SG45-5
CTAAGCTTGGCTGTTAGAACTCAATCTGTACGAGTGCCCACACAGATGATTGCTTTATATTGTTAAAGAACGTTTTGAGTCGCTTTAGCGTCTCAAGGGATGCGAATAATACACCCTTTATTTTTAGAGTCAACACTTTGTTTTAAACTTTCTTTTGGAAGATTTAAAACCTAAGTTTTATTTAACTCTCTGAGTCGTTGCTGCCTCGCTATGCTTCAGCCTTTCCCGTCTCAGTGGGGGCGCATTATAAGGAGATTCGAGCGGGGGTCAATGCTTTATTTTAACTTTTTAAAAATAACATTAATTTAGTACAAAAACCATACAAACAAAGGGTTGCAGGGGCTAAATTGACTATTAAACAAACAAATCAAGTGTATTTAGAGCTTAGCTTGTCACCGTCTATAGTGAGATAAGCCCTATTTAGGGCAGTTAGATAAATACTGCTGCGCTCGTTTTAGTTTTTAACTATATACACTATTAATGTGTTACTAAAAAACACGTTTTAAAGATCAGCAGCTTTCATCTAACTTTAACGCACTTGTGTACCCGCTCGTCTAAATTTTCATAATACGAGGGCTCTGGTTTTATACATTTAACAAGACAGACGCCTATGCAAGTCGGTTTAGCATAATGACCACAACACTTGGCTAATTTACCCCTCTTTATTCGCTTTTACATTTTGCGCTTGTTCAAAAATTTCTTTGTACACTTCGTCGTGGCTTATTGGTGGGTACTTAAATTTAGCCAGTATTAAAATAAGCTCTACTCTTAGGGATGATTTAATATCTTCGCGGTGGTGCCAATCTACAAATTTTACCTTGTCGTCCACTATCACTTTTACCGCTTGGGCGAGCTCAATTAACTTATCTTCGGGGTAGTCAAAGTCGTACTTAACCGCTAACATTTTTAATGCATCGTAAAAGCCTTTTTCTTCAATATCAATGCCTAGCTCGTCGCCGGCGTTCATTTCGTCGCGTACGCTGTAAATCATATTAACCATAGTGTCTGAAAAGTCATCGAGTACGCTACTTACCAGTACATCATCTTCTTTTCGCTCGTTATAGCGCTGTACCAGCGATTCAAAGCGTTTAGTAAAGTCGATACCTTGAGTTTGGTTTACTTTTTTAAGCTCGCCAATCGCTTTAGCTAACATTTGTTGCAGTATTTTTATTTTGGTATTGGGGAGTTTTATTTTTTCTATTTTGGCGATGTAGTCGTCATTAAAAATGTCGATTTCGCCGCCGTCTTCATTGCCGAGTTTAAACACTTCTTCTACGCCGTCGCTTTGTAGGGCTTCGGCTATCATTTCGCGCACTTTGGCGTTCATTTGCGCGGTATCGGGCGCTTCGCCTTTGGTTAGCTTGTAAATAATAGAGCGAATGGCGAGGTAAAAGTGAATGTGGTTACGCTCGTTTTCGTTAATTTTTTCACTACCACAACATATATCGTAAGCGGCTTTTAAACGCTTAACTAGATCCATAAAGCGTTTTCGGCGCTTTTCGGTAATTAGCGCAAACTCGGCGGCGTGGTTTAAACAATTTAACTGGGCAACGGCTTCACCAGTAAAGTACGGGCTGCTGTCAAATTTATGAAATAACTGGGCAAGTAGCGCTAAGTGATTTTTTACTTCAATAACCGACGCGGTAATGTCTTCAAAATTGGTTTCGTCTGTTTTTGAATACTGCGCTAACGCTTTATTCATTTCAGATTTAATACCAATGTAATCGACTACCAAGCCTTTATTTTTACCTTCAAATTGGCGATTAACCCGCGAAATAGTTTGTATTAAGCTGTGCTTTTGCAGTGGTTTATCTATGTACATGGTGTCTAAAAATGGCACGTCAAAACCGGTTAGCCACATGTCTACCACTATGGCTATTTTAAAGTTTGAATGTTTGTTTTTAAATTGCTTATCAAGCTCTTTACGCTCGTCTTTACTGCCGAGTAAATTATATAAGCGTGCGACGTCGTCTTTGCCACGGGTCATCACCATTTTTACTTTTTCAGAAGGGGCTGCAATACGGCCTTCGCTAATAGCGCGCTTTCGCTCGGTATCCGATAAGTTTTGCGCGTTATCCTGCTCGTTTAAAGAGTCTACAACCTCAAACCAATCTGGGCGTAATTCTTCTAATTCTTGATACAACTGATAAGCAATACCACGCGAGCTACACACAAACATTGCCTTACCTGCAACCGTTGAGCATTCTTCAACGCGTTTTTCGTAGTGCTGCACAAAATCTTTTGCTAACACTTTAATACGGTCTGGGTCGCCTAAAATGCTATTCATGTTCGCAGTGGCTTTTTTACTGTCTTCTATTTGCAGCTCATTACTGCCTGCATCGGCGCATTCTTTGTAGTAGGCCTCTATTTCTGCCAGCTTGCTGTTGTTTAAACACACCTTGGCGGCGCGCCCTTCGTAAACAATGCGTACGGTTATTTCATCTTTAACCGATTCGGTCATAGTATACGAGTCAACTACTTCACCAAACACATCTAAAGTCGCGTCTACTGGCGTACCAGTAAAACCAACATAAGTGGCGTTTGGCAATGAGTCATGCAGGTATTTTGCAAAACCAAAGGTTTTTCTCACTCCGGCATTAGGGCCTTTGTCGGTAATAGTAATTTTTTGATCAAGATTAACTTGGCTACGATGCGCCTCATCTGAAATACAAATAACATTAGTGCGATCGGTTAATAACTGAGTGTCTTCGGTGAACTTATGAATGGTAGTTAAAAATACACCGCCACTATTACGCCCTTTAAGTAACTCGCGTAAGTGAGTACGGCTGGTCACTGTTTTTACCGTGTCATCACCAATGTAGGTTTTTGCATTACCAAACTGCTGCGAGAGTTGATCGTCTAAATCGGTTCGGTCGGTAATTAAAATAATGGTCGGGCTTTTAAGTTCAACGCTTTTCATTAACAAGCGTGTTAAAAATTGCATGGTGTAACTTTTACCGCAACCCGTTGCGCCAAAGTACGTACCGCCTTTACCATCGCCTTTTGGCTTTAAATGCAGCTTTATATTTTCGAACAGCTTATTAGCGGCATAATATTGCGGGTAACGCGGCACAATTTTTTTCTCTTTTTTGCCCGCGCTTTTATTATCAGAATCAGGGAAGAATACAAAGTTGCGCATTACATCGCGCAAACGCGCTTTATCAAACAAGCCCTGTAATAAAGTATGTAATGAATTTATGCCCTCTTGCGCTGTTAGCTCTTGCCCCGTTACTTTGCCCCACGAGTAAAAAAACTGATACGGCGCAAATAAGTTACCCATTTTATTATTCACGCCATCGCTTATAACGCACAAGGTATTAAACACAAATAATTGAGGAATAGCGCGTTTGTAGCGCACCGTTAGTTGCTCAAACGCTTCAAAAATAGGGGCTTGCTCGCGTATCGCGCTTTTAAATTCAAACACCACCAGCGGCAAACCATTCACATATAAAATGCCATCGGGAATGCGCATTTCAATATTGTCGTAGCTTGTGGGGCTTTGTATTTCTAACTGGGTAACAAAACGGTAAATGTTGTCGTCTTGCAGGTAAGTAACGCTTGCCTCACTTACATTATCGAAAGCAGCCATAGCACTGCCTGCTATTAAGCTGCTTTTAATGCCTTGCTCAACGTTGTCGTAATCGAGTAGTTGAATATATAAATCTTTTTGAGACTGGCTCTTCGCCGCATCACTACTTTGACCACTTAACATGTCTCTTTTATGTAAAAAGCCATCACTTAGCCAGTTACAAAAGGTTTTATTGCTCTCGTATAAATCACTGGCAGGGAGTTTTTCAAGCTTTGCAATAATAGAGTCTACTTCACCGGTGGTAATATTATTTTTAGCGTAACGCTTAGTTAAAAAAGCACGGAGGTCTTCTTTAATTAATACGTCGCTATTATTGCGGGTGAGCTGCCCGCCCAATAAATGCGGGTAGCCTTGTTCGGCTAATAACTCAACCACCGCTTGTTCTAATTTGGCTTCAGTAAATTTCATCTATTTAGCACCGTCCGCTGGTTTATTCATGTTAGTTATTATTTTTTAAACTTTTATTCTTAGCTACAATGCGGGAAGTATTCTCGCAACAACTTCATCATATTGCGTTTTTGCTTAAACTTCTTAGCCAATGTAGTAATCATTTCATATAATAGCGTGCAGTCGGCATTTTTGTCTTTTAAGCTTTTTTCTATTTTAATTAATAAATTAGTTGCTTCACGGTAAGCGTCATTATTGGTTTGTCCAATTATGTTGCTAAGTGATTTGTGATACAAGTCAATCGACTCTTGTGGATATTGCGCCATAATTAAACCAGCCAACGTTATCAATTGACTCGACTTAACCTCATGTTTTGCAGCCCATGAACGTGCTTTTTCAATGTCATTTTGATCAATATAAAAATCCAGTAACTCGCACGGGTAATTAGAAAAACGATTAGCCCTTTGGTTTGACTGAGTGTATTGCTGTGAAAGGGATAGCAATAGCTGCTCTACTTTTTGCGTAAACTGGGCATCAATGATGCCGGTTTTTTGTTGCAATGCGTGTAAACCTTTAAAGCCATTAAAACTCGGGTTATTTACAAATAACTGCCACGCGATTGCCCATGCAGCCTTAAATTCTGACAATTCAAGGCGAAGTTCTATTTCATCGCGTTTACATGCAAGCACTTCATGTGGCTTACTTGCCCGTTGATACGCTTGCTTTAAATAGTACTCGGCATCTAACAGCTCATTACGGTCTTTGCAAAGCGCACTTATTTTTAAATAATCCGACGAGTCATGGACTGTTAGTTTAATTAAACGCAGTTGCGCTTGCCAATCATCCTGCCCTTGCGCTTGTTTTATTAATATCGACGTAAGGCGTGTAAGCGCGCTTTTTTGCCTCCAATCACTAAAGTCAACGCCCGCGTGCAGTCGCTTTTCTATTGCAGTTGTACACAGTGCTAAAAACAAGTTATTTACACTGGGTGTTATGTCAAAGTCATGCGGTACACTCGGGAATACATCGTATTTGTAATCTTCAAAATGCTCAAAAATCCACTGCGCTTTTTGCTCATCAGACCAAGGCAGTTGATTAAAAAGCTCGGTCAGGTTTTGGTTAAGCTGCCCTTCTAAATCAAAGCGAAAGCCGCCGGAGTCATCAATTTCTTCAAGTACGGTGTTTAAGCGCACCAAGGCTTTAAAATTCAACTGCCATTGCTGATCAACGGGCAGTTTTTCTATCGCAGGAAATATCATTTCAAACAGTGAGTCAGCATCAGCAAAATAGCTACGTACTTCATTCCAGCCCCATACTGATTTTTTAGGCAAGGCTTTAGTGATAAGTTTGCTTAGCTCACCTGTACTCATGGCTTGCTTGTCGTTTGACATCATAAACACCCATTTATCGTATTCATGCTCTGACTCATCTAAAAAACCCATGATTATATCGGTAAGTTCATTAGCCGGTTTATCTAAAAACCACGCCATTAATGCCCCGCGTTCGTTGCCTTGTGTTGTAGCATCGGCGTTTGCGTTGGCTAATTCAGTAGCAGATAAACTGTTTACTTTGAGCGCCACGGCAATGGCATGTTTACATACCTCTTGATAATCGGCTGCGGGGCACGTACAGCTTGCCACGCATTGCGCACCTGCTATATTTTCTAAGGTGACTTTGTATTTATACTGCCCCGCCACGCTCGCCATTGCTTGATCACCCACAATAAGTAACTTACTGACATTATTTGATGCGTACAAACCATAACCCAAATCGTAAGTTTTGCTGGCCACGCGTTGCTCTATTTCATTTAAATCAAACATACTAATTCTTATTCACTAGTTGTGTTAATTGGCAAAGCACGGAGGTCTTCTTTAATTAATACATCACTATTACTGCGGCTAAGCTCACCGCCCAATAAATGCGGGTAGCCTTGCTCGCCTAATAGCTCAACCACCGCTTGTTCTAATTTGGCTTCAGTAAATTTCATCAAACATCCTTATTCTTTTTATTTTTAATGGTTAAGTTCTTAGCCTATGTATTAATCAACTGTTTCATCGTCGGTGGCTACATCAGGTATTTGTAGTTCACCAGAGATGAGTTTGGGGAGCAGAGTATCTCGGAGTTTAGTTAAACTTGTTGTTTCACTTCCCAGTGTATCCATTTTGAAAAATATATTTTCTACACTACCTTTAAAACTACTTAAAACGGTTTTATTAGGAACCAAAAAAGGCATCGCTTTAATTATTTTAGAATTAACAGCTGTAGCAATAGAGGAAGTACTGCCTAAAGACCCATAATCAAAGCATTTTAAATATAGATAAACATACTCTTTACTCATTGAATGTTTAGGGTTTACGAAGTGAGCAATGGCCTCATTTGTTGTCAAATCACATTTAGTTATACAAACACGCCCAAGTGTTAACTTAAAGCTAAGAATAACTGAATCTTTAGGCACGACTTTAACATTAAACTTAGAAACTGATTCAGAAGTTAAATATTCACTACTATCTCCAATAAAAGTTTTATTTCCACCCATATCTTTTATCGAAACCCAAACTTTATTGTTTATAGGGTTATCGCTGAACCATTCTTTTTGTTTTCTAGGTGGTGTTTTTCCGATCGCTATATCAGCTACTTTCTCAGCTTTATCTACACCCCACCCCTTTGGTATCCAGCCTAGTTGTTCATTGTGTTCGAACTCATTGGGGAAGTGGGCGTGGGTGTTGGCGTGTTGGGCTAATATATTAGGGTTGGCGTTTAAGTTTGCTTTAACGGGTGTTTCAGCGGTTTTTTCTGATACTTGCACTGCAGCTTGTGTTGCGTCTTTTGTTACTTCTTTTGCTGGTCGCTGTGCTTGCAATTCGTGAGCGAGTGCACTGAGTGATGCTTTGCATTCGGCCGCATTGTGTAAGCTGTTCAGTGCCGCTAAACGGCGCTGTGCTTTTTGTATTAACTCGTCAGGCAGACTAGTTTCAAGGTTGTCTAAGTTAAAATCAATGCTAGCAAGTAGGTTGTCGAATACAGGATCAAAATCAACAAACCAGCTTTTAAATAACGCCTGCGCCATTTTTTCTAACGTTTGGTTGTTTTTTTGGTTTAGCTCGATTTTATTGTCTATTGAATCAAGTATTTTTGCTGAAAAATCCTGACTACGTCTTGGTGGCAGGCCTATAGGAAACTTTTTTAGTGTTGTAAAGTTAAAGACGGGTTGAACTGATTTTGAATTCATCGCTTGGATTAAATTAACGGTCTTTGTCCAAGTAAAATAGTAGTATACAAATAATGGGTTCGCTTTTTTAGGGTCAACTCTTAGTCTCATTGTATTAGTTGATAATATGTATTTATCATAGCCCTCGCACGCACTTAATCTGCCAACCTTTCCTATAGTACCCACTTTTGGAAATATTAGATCTCCCACAAAACAATGGCTCCTTGGGATTGAGTTATATTTTTCAAGCGATACATAACGATTATTTGACCAAGTAAAAGTTCTTCCCGTAACATTTCTTCCTTGGACTACTAATACTCCATCATCTGTATAATCTGAATTTTTAAGATTAGAACCAAATGGAGCATCCCCCATTTCTAGAGCAATATCAGATATTGATGTTAATAATAAATTACTCCCCATAACCCAGCGCCTCCAAGTTTTTACGAATGGCTTTATCAAGCTCATCGCTTTGATTTATGTGGCTACAAACTTCACACCCAATTTGTTTATTCATTATCTTGGCCTTTAACTTGCTGATTAAGCAATTGCGCTTGCACACGTTCGCGCTCTTTTTGGAGTTCTATGCGCAGCTCTTCTTCGCTGGGTAGGTGGGCTAAATACTTTGCAGCAAACAGCTGTTTTTGGTCGCTCAGTACGGAGTATTTAACAACGGCTTCGCTTTTTTCACTGCATATAACTAAACCTATGGTGGGGTTATCGTCGCTGCTGGTGTGTAGGTCATCGTACAAGCGAATGTAGGTATCCATTTGGCCTATATCTTGGTGCTTGAGTTTGCCAATTTTTAAGTCGAGCAATAAAAAACATTTGAGTTTAAAATTGTAAAAAACGAGGTCGATATAAAAATCTTCGTCATCAAAGCGAATGCGTTTTTGGCGCTCTACAAAAGCAAAGCCTTTACCAAGCTCTAATAAAAACTGTTGTAAGTTATTTATAATGCCTTGCTCTAGGTCGTTTTCTTGATAGCTTTTGTCTTGCAGGTTTAAAAAATCTAAAATGTAGGGATCGCGCAGGTAGTCTTTTGCGGATTCTGCCAATACTTGTGTGTTTTGTTGGGCTTCTTGCTCAACGGGTTGTTTTTCTTTGCTAGACAATAAGCGTTCGTAATATAGCGTACCTATTTGACGTTCTAAGGCGCGTACACTCCAGTTTTGTTGACTGGCCTCATGCATATACCATAAGCGGGCATTTTCATTTTCAATGCGGATAAGTGTTGAATAATGCGACCAACTCAATTTGGCAGACACTGTCTGCCATTTTGAAAAGGCTAAGTAAAAACTGCGCATATTGCGTAAGTTTCGAGTTGAATATCCCTTACCAAATTGTGCGGTTAATTGTGTTGAGAGCAACGCAAGTTGTGTTTTTCCATATTCAGCTCGTGTTGCTCCTTGCTGTTCTTGTTCAACAATTAACCGTCCAATTTGCCAATAGGCGTTCACCATAGCGTGATTAACGGTTTGTTTAACCTGTTTACGCGCTTGCTCGATAACCTGTTTAATTTCGATTAATATGGCGGGGTTATCTAATGCGTTACTATTTTCCATAACCCAGCGCCTCTAAGTTTTGTCGAATAGCGTTGTCTAGCGCATCGCTTTGGCTCATTTGGCTATAAAGGGTTTGGCTAAGTTCGCTCATTTTAGTTTCGAACGGGATGCCATCGTCGATAATATCGGCCGCGCCTACATAGCGCCCTGGTGTAAGTACGTAGTCGTTCGCTTTTATATCGCTAAGGGTGGCTGATTTACAGTAACCGGCGACATCTTGGTATTCTTGCTCTTGCTCTTTTTGTGCGCTTTCTGGCTTCGCACTTTCAGTGGTTAGCTCTTCGCCGCGCCAAATATGGTAGGTTTGGGTTATTTTAGCTATGTCGTCGTTGGTGAGTTCTTTTAAGGTACGGTTAACCATAGAGCCCATTTCGCGGGCATCTATAAATAGCGTTTCGCCTTGGCGGTCGCGGCGTTTTAGTAAGCCTTTTTCGTTATTACCTTTTTTATCTTTACTTATAAACCATAAACACACCGGAATTTGCGTGGTGTAAAACAGCTGCCCTGGTAGGGCTATCATGCAATCGACTAAATCGTTTTCGATTATTTTTTGGCGAATATCGCCCTCGCCACTGGTGTTAGAGCTCATTGAGCCGTTAGCCAGTACAAAGCCTGCGGTGCCATGCTCGCTAAGTTTTGAGATCATATGCATGATCCACGCATAGTTGGCATTACCCGTAGGCGGTGTTGGGTAACCCGCCCAGCGGGCATCGTCAACTAATTCGTTATCGGCGCGCCACTGTTTTTGGTTAAACGGTGGATTTGCCATGATGTAATCGGCTTTTAGGTCGGGGTGTTGGTCTTTAAAAAAGGTATCGCCCGCTATATCGCCTAAATTGCCCGAAATACCGCGCACGGCGAGGTTCATTTTCGCCAGTTTATAAGTGGTATTAGTGTACTCTTGCCCATAAATAGACACATTTTTTTGATTACCATTATGGCTATTAATAAACTTAAGCGATTGCACAAACATACCGCCCGAGCCACAACAGGGGTCGTAAATTTTACCTTCAAATGGTTCAATCATATCGGCGATAAGGGTAACGATTGATTTTGGGGTGTAGAACTCGCCCCCGCCTTTACCTTCAGATGCAGCAAATTTACCTAAAAAGTATTCGTACACACGGCCAACTAAGTCTTCTTCTGTTTTTTCGTTTTGGTTGGCGATGGTGTCGATATTATTAATGGTATCGATTAACGCTGAAAGCTTACTGGCATCAAGCCCTAAGCGTGAAAAGTAGTTATCGGGCAATGCGCCCGCGAGTGATTTATTGTTTTTTTCAACGCCGTGCAGGGCGGTATCTATTTTTACAGCGATATCGCCTTGCTTGGCGTTGGCTTGAATGTATGACCAGCGGGCGTCTTCTGGTAGGTAAAACACGTTATCCATTGCGTAAAAGTCGACCATGTCGATGTATTCATTGCCGTGCTCAGCAATAATGGCTTTTTGACGTACTTCAAACTTGTCACTGATAAATTTAAGAAAGATTAAGCTTAAAACAATGTGCTTATATTCGGCTGATTCAACACTGCCACGTAGTTTATTGGCGGCATCCCAAAGCGATTCTTCAAACCCGACTTGTGCTTGTTTTGTGGTTTTTTTAGCAACTTTTTTAGTAGCGGGCTTTGTGGCGGTTTTTTTAGGTGCGGTTTCCATAGCTATCTCAGACCAGAATATCAATACAAATTATTGAGTTATCATACCGTAAAGAGCGCGAATTATTGAGACTTAATTAAAAATATATGAGGAGATATTTATTAGTCATAATACGCAATATGCGAGCAGTTTGATTGTTGCGACAGTGTCGCAACTTTCGCTTCGTAACCCATTACACATAAAAACCAATTAATAAACTAACTCGTTAGCCTGACATATTTTTCAGCCAGTTCGTCTATATTTTCACGATGGGCTGGGTCGGGCTTTATGCAATCAATGGGGCATACGCTGACACACGTTGGCTTGTCGTAATGGCCTACGCATTCGGTGCATTTACTTGCATCTATTTGGTAAATTTTAGCGCCCATGTAAATGGCTTCGTTAGGGCATTCTGGATCGCACATGTCGCAGTTAATGCATTTGTTGTTAATTAGTAAAGCCATTCTGTAGCCTCTAGTACTTCTAGCATAAATTTGCAGCCGTAAATTATGCATTTTATTCTGCGTTTTCTTGTTGATCTCAATCAATAAAAATTACATTGGGTAACTAGCATTCAACCATTAACTTTATAACTAAAAATGGACACTATAATATCCATTACGCTCATAAAAAAGCAATTTTGGACACAGTAATGTCCAATCAAGTTCGTGGAGTTCTATTATTAATTATTTATTATTAAGCGAGGGTGATGTGCAGCTAGCCTTTGCTGAGCACCTAAAAGAATGTCGCAAAAAAGCAAAAATGTCACGCGAGGCGTTAGCTAAAAAAGTACGGTACCTGCATCTACAATAAAAAAGTTTGAGGTTACAGGACTTATTTCATTCAGGCAGCTATTACTTTTGTGGCAAACACTCGACGACTTAACTCGTTTATATGACTTAACAAAAGCGCCAACTCAAGGCAAGAATGCGCCAACGTCTATTGATCAGGTATTAAACAATGGCCTTTAAACCCATAGAAAAGCTAGAAGTAAAACGTACACTGTCAGACTCAACAGAGTTAATGGTGGGTGTACTTGCTCAAAATAGGCAAGGTGTTTACTTTCAATTCGATCAAGGCTATTTAGACACATACGGTAATCTTTCGCCATTCTCACTCGCCTTCAATAGAGATGTTCAGTTAGCACCCAAAAGCCCACATAATGGATTGCATGGGGTCTTTTCTGATTGTTTACCTGATGGGTGGGGGTTACTACTACAGGACCGTGTATTCAGACAAAATAAATAATGCCTAACTTTGTGACCCAAATGGACCGCTATCTTTTGTTGGCCGTTTAGCTATGGGGGCATTATCGTTTACACCAGAAACTCATTATGATGGCACAAATGACGATGACGCTGGTCTTGCTACATTAGGTCAACAAGCCCAAGCAATATTTGACGGACAAACAGAAGAAGTACTTTCTGCGTTAGTGGCTGCTGGCAGCTCCGACGGTGCACGTCCTAAAGCCCAAATTTATTTTCCTGACAATAATATACAAGAATGTAGAACAAAACCTAAAACGGGCGATGATGCTTGGTTAATAAAATTCACATCCAAAAATCTCGCTTTAGGACATGAGGAAGGGTTATGTGAAGCTGTGTATTTGGATTTAGCTGAACAAGCGGGATTAAATCCACCTCAACAATTACTGGTAACCGCCCCAGAAGGAACCGGTGCAAAGCAATGGCTTGCCTTAAAGCGATTCGATAGGTTTAAATTACTGGGTGATAAAATGGGCTGCAAACATATGCATAGTGCATGTGGCTTGCTAGATGCTGATTTTCGTACACCTACATTAGATTATGAGGATTTAATTAAAGCGAGCCGTGTTTTATGCAAATCACCTGCTGCGGGGCAATTACAATTTCGTCGGGCTATGTTTAATTTATTTAGCTGTAACCAAGACGACCACAGTAAAAACTGGGCTTTTTTACAAGAAGATTCTGGTGAGTGGGATTTAGCGCCTTTTTATGATATCACTTTTAGTCCTCACCCTTTTAACGAGCATGCTACTTCGTTTGCTGGATTTGGAAAAAACCCGCCACTAAAAGCGATTCAAAAGCTGGCCTCTGCAGCAGGTTATGCAAACTGGAAACAAGTACAAATTATCATATCTGAAATCGCAGAGGTTATTTTAAACTTTAAAGACACTGCTAAAGCACTCGACGTAAATAAACAAACGATTAGCTTAATAGAACAACAGCTTAATAATACGTACACCATGAATAAGCATTTAATGGGTAGTTAATTGTATTAAGCTATTTATAAAAACCTCAGCGCTTACTTTACTAGTGCCGAGGTTTTAATTTTTAAAAGTGTCGTTTATTTATACCTCTAAAAAGGCAGCAGCCACTTTATTTCTAATTAACATTTCTAAATCTATTTCAATGACTCTAACAAGCACGACTTCAAACTATTTATAGCAAATTAATGTTCGTTATAAGTTATTAAGTGCTCACCTCAATACCTTTTAAAAACCAGTGGTCCCCTAAAATACTAATGCCTTTTATTCAATTTTAAAAAAAGCAAATTGACAAGGTAATATAAGGAATGTACTTTACCAATTAAGGTGTTTTTTTTACCAATTAATTTGTCAATTTAGTAAACTTTTATAGTAGTCGATTACCATCTAGTTTATGAAATACAAAGTATAAAACCTGGGGAGTTTAAAATGAAAAGGCGCAGACGTTTTTGGAACGTTGTTGATAAGTTAGAAGCCGCGATAGATCAAGGAATTTATCATGTTGGAAGTCGTTTGCCTGCAGAGCGAGAGTTAGCAGAAACTCACCAAGTTAGTCGGCCAACAATTCGAGAAGCAATTATCGCGCTTGAAGTCAGAGGTCGTGTTGAAGTAAAAACAGGTTCGGGTGTTTTTGTCACTGACACAAACAAAGTTGAAACAAGCGACAAACCTATTAGTGCATTTGAGCTTACACAAGCCAGAGCACTCATTGAAGCTGAAGCCGCTGCGTTGGCTGCGGCAACCATTCAAGATCACGAACTTGCCACTTTAAAGCAAAGTTTAGAGGATATGCAAATACCAGAAATGGCCATTGAAGCTGATCAGCGTTTTCATGAAATAATTGCTAAATCAACTCGTAACAACGCCATTGTGATGTCTATACAAAATCTGTGGAAACTAAGGCGCTGTGAACCACAAATCGTTGCGGCGTATGAGGATGTATGTTCTCAAAGCGACGAGCAACGTTTACAAGAACACACGTCAATTTACGATGCTATCGCAAATCATGATTCATCGGCGGCGCGCAAAGCCATGCACAATCATTTTAACCGTTTGATCAATGCCCTTTTTGCTGCTAGCGAGAAAAAAGCACTTGAAGAAATTAAACGCCAAACAAGCGAGACACGTGGGTTGTATTCAATCTCTCATTTAACGCAATAACAGTAATTTATCCATTCCCCCAGAAGGCAGTTAGCGCTGAAAATAGCTGTTTGAGATAGATTTATTATCCAGAGTTCAGGTTATTTAAAGTTCAGGTTACAAGCAAGCCTTAAATAAGGCTTGCTTTACTGCTGCTTCGCCATTATTTAAAAACGATAGCTCATACCAAATGTAATACGGCGGTCTGTTAAACCTTGGAAACAAAGTAAAGCACCTTCATTTACACATGATTGACTTACTTCTGATTCGGTTAGATTTACAGCCTCTACACCAATATTAAGTTGCTCATTTACGTCATAGCTTATACTTACATTAAGCTGACCACGGTCTTCTTGCACCACAGGAAATCCCCAAGGGAAGCTTGATGTACTGCCAAAGTCAGTTGAACGGTACCCTTCACGCCATGTGTAACGTGCACGTGCAGATAAGCCAAACTTTTCGTAGTAAAAGGTGACGTTGTAAGCATTTTCAGATAAGTCGATCAATGGCTGTTTAGCGCTTACGTCTATATCAGGTATACCTGTTGTTAATGCAAATACGGTATTAGCACGGCTTGTTGCGGTATCGATTGACTCACCACCTGAAAATTCTTGATAGGTGTAGTTTGCTAATAAACCAAAACCTGATGCCCAGCCTAAATCATCTTCAAAACTTGATAAATCGTACTGAAATGCGAGCTCAATCCCTTCTTGGGTTGTTTCACCTGAGTCATTAATCGTGGTACGTGTTGGTACACATAAACCTACACCGGGCGTAGGTCCAAATACGTTTATATCTGCAATCGGGTTAAATACTCCGCCATCTTCACATACTGGACCCGTTGTATCGCGATAACCGGTGGTTGGATCTTCATATGGGTCAACCTGTTGGGTGACGTGTAAATCTGTACGTGTTTTATGAAAGTACCCCACACTCACTAATGCCGCTTGAGCAAAGTACCACTCAGCAGAAATATCAAATGACGTTACTTCTTCTGGAACTAAACCTGAGTTACCAACAGATACCGCACTATTAGGGCTGGTGCTATAAGTAACCGAGGTTGACAAGTCGTTAAAGTCAGGGCGTCTAATATCTTTAGACCAACCTAAACGTACTAATACATCTTCGCTTACGTTTGCAGCAACATTAAAGCGTGGTAAGAAAAAGTCATAATCGCCTTTTGAGGTCACTTGGCTAACAATCTCATTGCCATTGCCGTCTTGTGTTACTGAATTACCTAATGACGTTACTTCTGTTTCCAAGTAACGCGCCCCCAAATTACCTCTAAAAATACCATATTCAAAGTTAGCTTGAGCATAGAGTGCATGTGTTTCTTCATCAATATCAAAAAACGCATTCACTTGTGAGGTTGGTGAGCTAATAGGAGCACGTGTTGACCCTGTGATGGCGTTATTTGCTTCAATGGCTGCGTTTAATGCCGCAAGTACGGCATCTGGATCTGAACTGGCAAGCTCTGGGTTTATTAATAGAAAGTCGCGAATATATAATGCACGGCCATCTGCGTCGTTAAAATTATCTGGACCGGCTGTTAAAATATCAGCAAATAAGTTGCCTGCTGGGCTGTCTGCTAGATTACGTAAACCAACATTATTGCGTACTTGGTCTGAAACGCTATTTGTTTTACTGTAACGGTAACCAAAATCAACCGAGGTAATCATATTGTCTAGGTAATACGTAAAGTCAGTACGAAACGCATCTTCGGTATTTTCGGATCTATCTTGCCCTTGGTTTACATCGCGTAATACCACATTTGCAGGATCAAGTAACTGGGCTGCTGTTGGCGCATTTGCTTCACCTTGTGCAATACCAAACGTTAATGCACCACCGGTCAGGTCGTACTCAAACGGTGTACCATTTTCGTTCGATGAGTTAGTGGCAACATTTGGGTTAATAAAGTTAAGTGTTGTATTAAAGCTCGGAGTAGATGAATCTGAGCGAGACGTTGATGCTTCAACACTTACAAATAAGTTTTCACCTTGCCATTGACCACCAATTCTAAAAATTTTGCTTTCGGTGATACGCGAATTGGTATCGCTAGAAAAACGAAGATTTGGATCTGCATCGCCATCCTCTACGGGGATCACGCCACGGACTGCTGCTTCAATACTCCCTAAATTTTGACCACCTAATGAACCAAAGTTTACGGTTTCAAATTCACTTGGGATTGATACATTTCTTAAGTCACTTACGCCTGAAGCTTGAACCCTTGAGCTTTCTTGGCGGCGCTCTTGATCGTTAACAACTGCATCAAAGAAGAATTTTAAATTATCATTAGGTGCGTATTCAAACGTACCTGCAAAGTTTTTAGTTTCATACTCGTAGTTATCGTAATCTTGAATTAAAAACTGAATTGGTAAGAAATCAAATGATTGAGCACTTGCTGCACCACTGTCAGCTGCAACTGAGTTATCGCGGTCAACACGAGGACGAAATGCCGTTACGTCTTGCTCACTATAGCTACCGCTAAATACAACACCAAACTTACCAGCATCTGATTCCCAGTTATCACCCCATGCGCCAGAGATTCGCGGTGTCATGCCATCGGTAGACAAGCTGCTATCTTCTGTTTGAACACGAATAGAGCCAAGCATTTCGTTTAATTGAAGCGGGCGAATAGTTTTGAGATTAATTGTTGCACCTACTGAGCCTTCAATTGTTTTAGCCTCTGGTGATTTAATAACCTCAACGCCGGAGATAATAGCCGCCGACACATCTTCAAAACTAATTCCGCTTCGGCCAGAGCCCGAACCCACTGTTGAAACACCGTTTACTTCTGTACGGTTTGCATTCGTGCCACGAATTTGCACCCCCGTACCTACACCGGCTTCACGTGTAATTTGAATACCGGTTACGTTTTCAAGTACTTCAGCAAGGTTTTGATCAGGGAGTTTACCAATATCAACCGCTTGGATAACCTCAACTAAACTACTAGCGGAACGTTTTTCGGCAAGAGCACTCGTTAATGATTGGCGAATACCCGACACTTCGATGACTTCTAGATCGTCTTTTACTTGCTTTGACGACTCTTGGGCTTGAATAGATAACGACATACTCATTGCAGTTGCTGATATTACCGCCAGTGTGATTTTTGATAACTTATAATTCATAGTTTTTTCCTGTGTGTGAAACGCTATGTTGTGTGCTACTTTTCTATTCGAAAGCTTTAAATAAATACAAAGTATTAACTTAATATTTACACCCAACAGCAAAAAGGTCAACCAATATAAGATTAAAAAACATCAATATTAACCCAGCAAGTTATTACCAAATAAAAAACCAAACTCACCACTACCACAAACCAAAACCATAAAAACACACAACCAATTGTTATCTATTAATTTTTAAAATTAAAAGCTAATAGCTTTATGACAAAAACAGTTATTAAACGAGTAATTACACTGTTATATTATTTTCATATATCTGGGAATACATTGGTTATTAACAGGTAAAAAACGAAATGGGTTAACCAAAATATAAATATACTAATATTTTTGGCTATATTTTTTATTCATAATAAATAACCTGAACTCTGGTTAAGATATTTACTAACGTATTAAATCATGGTGATATTTAAATTTATTTTCTCTAGCCAGAGATTTTCAGTGAAAACAAGGCGAATTTACGCGTCAATAGCGGGTCTATTGCAAGTAAATTCAACGCAGTTAGCGCTAAAAATAACTGCTCGAGATAGATTTATTATCCAGAGTTCAGGTTAATTTAGGCCTTAAAACTAAAACCCCAATTAGCTATTAAGCTAGGGCCTTATATGGACTCCCCGTAAATGTCAAAAAGAAAAAGTTAAAATAAATTTAGATGCTAGCTTATATACGGGCTCAAATTGAGGGGCTACCTCTGGCCTCTTATGTATTCGCACCTTCATGACTTT
>NZ_JACJEM010000076.1:0-16771 GCF_014164085.1 Pseudoalteromonas sp. SG45-5
GTAACCTAGTGGGCTAAGTAAAAACCGAGCAACAAAGAGTTAATCGTCCCTAGAAAGAACCCAAAGGGCAGCGCATGTTTGGCATTTATGCTGCGTTATCGCCTATTTATGGGGAATAACCACACCACATAGGCGCTGCCTTGCCTAAAAACCAAACACACTGCTGCAAAATCAATCACGAAAGGTCCACACGCCCTAGCAAGCCCTTGCGCTTATAAACTATATTAAATAACCAGAGTTCAGGTTAAATAGTGTGTGTTTTAAAAACGCCTAGCTGAAAATAAACTAACTCAATCTTGTTACTTTCATTTTTACTTTACCTGCATTCGCACCATAAAAGCGGCTTAAGTCATTTGCAAATGGACAAAACTCACCCGATTTAGTGATTTTAATATCTGCGCCATCTGCTATTTCGAATAGATGATCGTCGCTTTTATTTATAGCGCCTATTAACGAAAACCATTGTGCGTGAGGCAATCGTCTAAACGGTTCAAGCACTGCCATGGGGATTTCTTTTACACCAAGTTGCACATTATCGCGGCTCCAGCCTAATGGTGTGCACTTTATACCATCGTCAAACCAATATTGATTTGGGTAGGGTGCAAAGCGATACGTAGCACCTAGTTCAAGCATTAAGCCTGTCGCATTGTAGTGCTCACTGGCAAACACGGTTACATCTTGGCTTTGGTTAATGCTCAGCATACTCATGTTTTGATTAGCCAGCTCAATATGAGCGCTTAACCCTATAAAACTCAACGTGCTGTTGTCGCTGTAACTAATTTTATATTGCCGCTTTTTTAATGACTCTGGTCGATAGCTTGTCAGTTTATTAATGCGCTCAGCTACGCTGTGGTGCACGAGCGGTTTAAGGCTGCTGGTTTCGTTATCTAGTAATACGGCGCATTCCCTGTCTATTAATTTTAACAGCGGGTTAAACCAAAAGTAATTTTGTTGATGACTCAATGCAAGTGGATCGGGTATCACGGTAACATCATCTTGCGCCACTAAGTTACTATCAGGTAGTAATGTTTCGTAATCTATACTATGGCTGGTTAGCAAAGATATACTAAGCGGCTGCTCTATTAACCATTCTAAGGCGTAGCGTAGGCAAATATCAGCTAAACCATCGCGATAATAACCGCCGCCAATATCAGAATGCGCGCCAGCAAACCACAGCTCAGTAATATTACTTTGGTGATTCATAAGAGTGGGTTCAAACGCACGTCTTTTTTCATCAAGGGCTACGCAGTGCAGAGCTTGAGTAACATTTGTTGCTATGGTGTAGTTTTCAAAAATAACATGCTCTGCGCCATAAGCCGCTTTATTTATTTTTGATAAGCCAATAGAGGCCACGGTATCAAATACACATAAATAAACGTTTTCGTTTATTAAGCGTTCAAGGCATTTAGCAAATCGCCTAGCAAGCGCAGCACCTCGGCTAAAACCAGTTAAAAGTAATGTGTCGCCACGTTGGTAATGAGCCTTAAAATCACTAAAAGCTTGATTTAAAATGCTAGCTACATCGTCACTTCGTGGCGCAAATGTTTGATTTAGTACGCGCTTTAAGTGGCTACCTTTAGTACCAATACCTTGGTAGTAAAAACTAAGTTGGTTTGAAAATGCAGTGGTAGTGGCGTTTTCTAACTTACCGCCAAGTAGTAAGTGCAATTTTAGGATATTAGAAATACTGGCGTCTTCTTTAAAGTGTTCTGAGCTAAATTGCTCTGCGTCACGAGGATCGTTACCTGTGCCGTCAAAGTTAAAAATTAGCGTTTTTCCCGCCATAGCCCTAATCCTTTATTTGTTTTAAATACTCTACACAAACCGTGTTAAAAATTAAAGACAGTGATAGCGCTCACTGTCTTTAATTTAAACCGCCTTTAATGCAATTTCATTTTTGGACGCACAACACGTAATACTTTTTCGCTTATCCATAATGCAAAAGTTTTTGCGCTGCCGTGAATGGCGCGTTGATGCATACGGTATAAAGATATATACATAAAGCGGGCAATTTTACCTTCAATAAAAAAGGTATTACTGGTGAGATTACCCATTAAGTTACCCACGGTGCTGTAGCTCGATAAGTTAACCAGCGAGCCATGATCGCTGTATTTAAAGCCGCGTAGTGGTTGCTGCTTTAGTGTTGCTATTAGGTTTTTTTCAACGCACTGCGCCATTTGATGCGCCGATTGTGCGCGTGGTGGTACTTGCTTGCCATCGGCTTGGGTAAATGCGCAGCAATCGCCTAATACAAAAATGCTCTTATCAACGGTGCTTTGTAAAAACTCGTTTACTTGAATTTGATTGCTACGAGTCAGCTCAAAAATACCTAAGTTTTTAATAAAATCAGGCGCTTTTACACCTGCCGCCCATACCATAATATCGGCATCAATGTGTTCATCATCTTTGGTGATAAACCCTTGTGCGGTGCCTTCTTTTACTTGAGTTTGCTCTCGCACATTTACGCCAAGTTTTAATAGTTCGCGTTTGGCGCTGGTAGCTATGCGCTCAGGTAATGCAGGCAAAATACGCGGGCCGGCTTCTATCAAATGAATATGTAAACGTTTAGAGGACATATTCGTTAAGCCATAAAGTTTTAATAGCTCCGACACATGGTAAAGCTCAGCAGAGAGCTCAACACCCGTAGCGCCGCCACCTACAATGGCGATATTAAGCGATTGTTGTTGGTTGTCGTCTTGATGAAGGCGCGTAAAGCTATCTAGTAATGAGTGCTGAAAGCGCTCTGCTTGTTGGCTTGAATCTAAAAAGTAGCAATGCTCTTTTATACCAGGGGTATTAAAGTCGTTACTTACGCTGCCAATGGCAATAACAAGGTGATCGTAGCGTACAGAGCGGCCAGGTAAAATGGTATGGCCTAACTCATCGTTAAGTGGGGAGAGGGTAATTGTTTTATTGCTTTGGTCTATATTGCAAAACGTTCCTAGTTGAAAACGATAATTATGTTTTGCGGCATGGGCTGAATACACAACGCCATCTAAATCGGGGTCAATAGAGCCTGTCGCTACTTCGTGCAGTAACGGCTTCCATATGTGGGTACGATTCTTGTCTATTAGCAGTATATCTGCGTGATTTTTTTTCCCTAGTTTATGCCCAAGTTGGGTTGCAAGCTCTAATCCGCCAGCACCACCGCCAATAACGACGATTTTAGGTATTGTAATACTCATAACGTTGCCCTTAAAAATAATATACCCAAATAATCTGTATTATTTTTAGTGTTTTAAGGTTATTTGGGTATCGCAAAAATTATTTTTGGCAAACGTATTGGTATAACCTGCGGGTCTATTTCTGTAAAGTCAACGCAGTGAATGATGAAAATAGCTGCTTAAAATAGATTTATTATCCAGAGTTAAGGTTTATACGGTATTTAGTGGGGTTATTTTGCGCCTAAATAAAGGATATGTCAGCAAAAAAACAGTGTTATTTATTGTATCTTAAAGACAAAAAAATCATCTTAGGTACATTTTTAGCTTATAAGTATCAGCATTGCTGAAATGACACTTTAATTGATAGGATGAACGACTTAATTTAGGTAAATCTTCTGCGCATATTATCATAATATTTTAATGCTTTTTCATTTCGTGGGGTGTAGTCCGTAATTCCACCGTTTGCAATTTCGAAATCACAACATGCGAGTATTATTTCACGAAGCTTATGTCGCCCTCTTTGTACACGACTTTTTGCACAAGATAACGATAGACCAAGTTTACTTGCTATATCTTGTTGGCTTATTTCTTCAAGTTCCGATAACTCGAGTGGGATGCGATACTTCTCAGGTAGTTCTTGGAGCAGAGGCACAATACATTTGGCGATATCTTGGTGGTTTTTTTCAACATAATCGTCTCGTTCCTCAACAATATTTTCAGGTAATTCATCATAGTTTTCTCGTTTTCTATAATAATCTATGATGGTATTTTTGGTAATGCTGTACAACCAGCTTTTAAGGCTTGTCTTTTTTTTCAGCTGCTTAAGGTTTGCACTTGCCTTAATGTAAACGTCATGAAGTATGTCTTCTACTATGTTTGGATCATCAACTTTTTTATTGATATAACTTTTTAGTTGCTGCCTATGGCTTTCCCATTCAGAAAACATATAAACCTCTTTTACTATGAATTAAAATTTTTTATTAAGGCACTACTTTTGAGGAAGTGCGTTATTTTTTATATAAATATGGTTAAACATTGGGTAAAGCTTTAGTAGACTATTTTCAGGTTTTTTACTAATCCATAGGTATATGTTCCGTAATATAATTTTTAACAAAATAGAAAAATGTCTGATATACGACTTCATAAATTCAGAGGCGATGGCCGATAACAATAAAATAACAAATTTTCTTTGTTATCGACAATATTTCCTATCTCAAAATAGACCCAAGCTAATTGGCATAAATATTAGCAGCAACTGCTCGGAATTTCTTTTTTATCCACGACAGTCGGCAAGCTTGATTGTGCCAATACGTTTTTCAAACGCTCAAATGATGTTTTTATTTGCTCCCTTGGACTAGCAAAGTTCATACGCGTAAATTGCGTCGCATTGCTACTAAACCAAGTACCAGGAGATACACCAAAACCAGCCTCTCCTACTATTTTTGTTAATTCATTCCCTTCAAAACCCGTTGCAGAAAAATCTAACCAAACTTGATAAGTACCTTCTACTGGAAACATTTTTATGGAAGGCAGTTCGTTCATTAAAAATTGGCTGATCCAATCTATATTTCCTTGCATATAACCTAAAAATTCATTTAACCATTCTTCAGCATGTTCGAAAGCTGCAATAGTGGCGAACGTAGTAAATGCATTACCATGATCGAGGTATAAAGACTCTGTTTGTAATCGCATATTTTCAAGGATTGTTTTATTTTCAGTATATATATACCCGTTTGAAATGCTTTGCATACCAAACGTTTTCGAAGGTGAGCCTATTAAAGCAACGTGGTTATTTGCTCCGCTTGCCATTAGGCTGATGAATTTGTGTCCTTGATAGATTATGTCTGAATGAATCTCATCGCTGATAATAGTGACATTATGCTTCTTCGCAATGAGTAGAATTTGTTCAAGTTCTTCTTTTCGCCAAACACGACCAACAGGATTGTGGGGACTGCATAAAATCATTGCTTTTACTTTTTCAGAAGACATTTTTTTGGATAGATCCTTAAAATCGATCTCATATTTACCATCTTCTATCTTTAATGGATTCTTAACTATCGTTCTATTGGCTGTGCTAATAACTTTAGAAAATTGATGATACGCAGGTGTTTGAATTAAAATGCTATCGCCCTCTTTTGTGAGTTCACGGATCAACAAAGCAATACCTGTTAATACACCGGTTACCTGTACAAAATTATCAGTATTTAAAGTTAATTGGTGTCTGCGTTGGTACCAATTACTAATCGCTTTAAAAACGTCTAGCGAACTGAATTCATAAGCAAAGTTTCCTCTATCAACAAGACGTTGTAATTCTTTTTTAATCTGTGGAGCTATAGTGAAATCCATATCTGCCACCCAATAAGGAGTAACATTTGTGGTTCCAAAAATATTTTTCAGCATAACTTTATTATTACGAATAAAGCTATTCTCGGTTTCATCATTTTTGCGTTCAAGATTCATAATTAACCTATTAAGTGTTTGTGAAATATCTTATAGGTAAGACGTCGCTACCTTATAAAAGACGCAAAAAAGTTATAAATTTTTATCAGGGTATACCGACCTTTCAAAATTAAGGCTTGTTCTATTTAGATATGATTTTATTGTAGCGTGTGTTGGAGCTGTATGAGTCCTCGCCTACTCTCACTATTTTAATACTAAGCTAGCTGTAAAAATGATGATCAAAGGCATATAAGTTATACTCACGTTTTTATCGCCTAGCTGTGCAGTTAAATCGCTGTTTAAAAACAACGAAAGGACACTTATGACCGCGTCATTAATTCAATCACTTGAACAACATTTTGGTTTCAGCCAATTTAGAACAGGGCAACAACAAACTATAGAGCAGCTTTTAAATGGTCAATCGTCGCTGGCGATATTTCCGACCGGCTCGGGTAAATCGTTGTGTTACCAACTCACCGCATTGCACTTACCTAATTTAACGCTTGTGGTGTCGCCACTGCTTGCCTTAATGAAAGATCAAATTAGCTTTTTAAATAGTAAAGGAATTTATGCAGCTAGCCTTGATTCGAGCCAAGATCAAATGCAAAGTAGCACCGTAATGAACGACGTGCGAAACGGCAAAATTAAAGTACTAATGGTCTCGGTTGAGCGATTTAAAAACGAGCGTTTTAGAGAGTTTATAAGTCAAGTGGCACTTTCAATGCTGGTGGTAGACGAAGCGCATTGTATATCTGAATGGGGTCATAACTTTAGACCCGACTACTTAAAGCTCCCGCGTTACCGCGAAGAGCTTAATATTCCTTTAGTGTTGTTGCTTACGGCAACGGCAACTAAAAAAGTAAAGCGCGATATGGCCGAGCGTTTTGCTATTGCACCTGAGTGCATTGTGCAAACGGGCTTTTACCGCGCTAATTTAGATTTAAGCGTGTTGAGTGTTAAAACCGCCGATAAAAATACCGAACTTGCCAATATTGTACGCGCACAAAGTGGCCCCGGGATTGTGTACGTAACACTACAGCAAAGCGCAGAGCAAGTAGCTAATGTATTAACCGCGCAAGGCCTGCAAGCAGTGGCTTATCATGCCGGGCTTGAAGATACGCTTAGGTGGCAAATTCAAGATGATTTTATGGGCGGTAAAATTAATGTTGTAGTGGCAACCATCGCCTTTGGTATGGGTGTTGATAAATCGGATATTCGTTTTGTTATACATTACGATTTGCCTAAATCGATAGAAAACTACAGCCAAGAAATTGGCCGAGCAGGGCGCGATGGTCATCCGTCAAACTGTTACACGCTTGCTAATTTAGACGGGCTCAATACGGTAGAAAACTTTGTATATGGCGACACGCCAGAGCTTAGCGGTATTGAATACGTAATTAACGATATTCGCCAAAGCCACCAGCAATGGGAAATGCAAGAGTACAGCCTTTCAAGCGAAAGCAATATTAGACAATTGGCCCTTAAAACCTTGTTAGTACAGCTCGAAATGCAAGGAGCAATAACGCCACAATATGCGTACTACGCCGATTTTAAATATAAATTTTTGGTCGATAAAAATGAGCTACTTAGTCACTTTGACGAGCAACGCCAAGCATTTTTAACACAAATATTTAGCCACACTGATTTTAAAAAAATATGGGGCACGTTAAATTTTGACTCCCTTACACAAGCTGCGCAGGTTGATCGCAAACGTGTAGTGGCCGCTCTTGATTACCTAGCCGAAAAAAACCTAATAACGCTTGAGACCAAACGTATTACCCAAGTATATAAAGTGCATGGGGAGGTTATAAATAATCCCGAGCTTGCGCAGCAACTTCACGACTACTTTACCGACAAAGAACAGGCCGAAATTAAGCGTATAGCTGCACTGATACGCTTTTTTGAGCTGCCAAGTTGCTTAAGCTATAACTTAGCGCGCTATTTTGACGATCAAAATGCCCCTGAGCAATGTGGGCATTGTAGTGTGTGTAGAGGTCATGCGGTTAAGCTTGAGTACTCTATAAAGCCTGCGCACATTGATGAGCAACTTATTTATCAAAAAGTAGATGAGTTTTTAGCGCATATGGCAGGTAAAAATCATCAAAACGTGGGTGTTGAAACCCAATGCCGTTTTTTAGCGGGGATGAGCGTACCGTTATTTACGCGCAATAAAGTACGCCAGCTGAGTGGCTTTGCATTGTGCGAGCAGATGCGTTACGGCGATATTAAAGCAAAACTACTAGCGCGTTAAACTAGTTACTGTATCCTAGTGGCTTATTCAAAAAAGTAAGCCACTATGCCGCATATTGTTATTCCCGTTGAAAATATTACGACTACCCCAGAGCCCGTTACGTGTGCTAACTGCCAAGCCTGTTGTTGCCAATTAGAAGTGCGCATAGTAACCGACACCGGCGTGCCTTTTAACTATATAGAATACGATAAATGGGGCAGCGAAGTAATGAAACGCGCTGACGACGGCTGGTGCCAAGCACTCGATCGTAATACGCTTATGTGCTCCATTTACGAAAACCGCCCATTAGTGTGCCGCGAGTTTGAAATGGCCTCAGACGAGTGTATTACCGAGCGTGATTTAGCGGGTATATAGTTATATCGTTTAGGTTAGTTAACTAGGTTATACCTACATATAACTATTACTACCTACAAAAAAGGGGCTTAAAGCCCCTTTTTAAATTGCTGTAAAACGCTAAACTCTTACACTTTAAAGTAACTAATATACTTTTTGAGTGTGCCCGACAGATCCGCTAATGCCACTGCTTCTTGTGCGTTACTATTTAACGACATACTGGTTTCTTTGGACATATTAGCAATTTCTTCAACGCCGGTACTTATTTGTGCCACGGTGGCTACTTGGGTTGATGTCGCCTCAACAATTTCCAGCACGTTATGTAATGAGTCATTAGCTTGTTGTTGTATTTGATGAAGTAACTCGTTTGCTTCGTGGGTAAGCGTTAAACCATTTTCTACTTGCGGTACAGTGGTTTCCATCGCGGTTACCGACGCTTGCGTGTTTTCTTGTACTTGCAAAATCATTTTTTCAATATCGCCCGTTGCATCGCCAGTACGCTGAGCAAGTTGCCTTACTTCATCAGCGACTACTGCAAATCCACGACCAGAATCACCCGCTCTGGCGGCTTCAATCGCGGCATTAAGTGCTAATAAATTAGTTTGATCAGAAATACTGCGGATCACACTTAAAATATCACCGATATGTTTTACGTGCTCTTGCAGTACATTTACTTGGGTAACTGTCGCTTTTACCGTAACAGAAATTTGTTCTATCTCAGCCGCCACTTTTTGTACCGCTGAACTCCCTTGCTGAGATAACTGCGCTGTAATTTTTGAATTGTCTTCAGTTTGTTTGACTGAGCCGGCAACAGAATTAATGCTTCTGCTCATCTCCTCTAAACTACTCACTGCTGAATTTATATACGTCACTTGTGTGTCGGCAGCGCTAAGTGCTTGTTGAGAACCCGATGCCACGCTTGCAGAGTGGGTCGATAGCTCTTCAGATGAATTAATTATACTATCGACAATGGTTTTTAATTTACTTTGCATTACGCCTACAGAGGCCATCATGCTGTTAGGGCAACACGAATAAACATCTGCGGTTAAATCGCCTTGGGCAATAAGTGCAATTACTTCTGCGGCTTCTTGCGGTTCGCCACCTACCGAGTTTCTGATCTGCTGGCTAATAACATAGGCAACACCGGCACCGATTAAAGTGGCAAGCGTTGTTAATAAAATCATCCATATTCTAAACGAGCTAGCTACTTCGCGGGTATCGATAGTTGTCATTTGATTTGCTTGTTCTTGCAAGTTTATAAACTGGTTTATGGTATTAAGCCATTGTGTAAATGCTGGGCGGGCATCCGTTAATAAAACGCTCGACGCTTGATTTAAATTACCTGCTTTTTTTGCACTTATTATGGTTTTGATTAAAGGCTGAGTACGTTGCTCTATTTGATTGATTTTTTTAATTAGTGAGCGTTCTTCACTGGACATATTGGCAGTGAGTTGACTCATGGCGCGACTTGATGTTTGATAAAAAGCGTCTAGTTCTTCTATATCATTAAAAACTGTACTTAAGTCACTTTGGTCAGTCATTAAAACAACATCACGAACGGCAATTGCTCTGTCGTGTACACTCCCTCTATAATTTATAGCGTAACGTTGCTTTACTGAATTCACATCGGTCATTTGCGTAATATTGTTATTAATAAGGCTAACGCGTGAAATTCCGATAATTGTTAAAATAAGCATCATCGATAAGATCACACCAAACCCAGTGGCTAAGCGCATATTTATGGTCATGGTTTGTTCCAAATGTGAGAAGTACTGACTTTGTAGGCCACCAGTACAATTAAGAAAATTTTATAATAATTAGTCCATTATGCACTATAGGAACAGTATTTAGCACAACAATCCGCTTTTTTTGTAAAATATATGTATATAAAATGAGGGCCTGTTGACCTTTCAGGATTAAAATATGTTCTATTAGGTTGCGATTTAATTGCAGAGCTATAAAAACAAAAAAGAGGCCTAAGGCCTCTTTCAGTTATCTGTGCTATGCCATTGACTAGTCGTATTTGGCTTCAAGTTCGTCAGCCGTATGAAATTTTTCATGACTTCGTAACTGTTCATCGTATTCAACCAGGTTTTTAAAGTGCGCTAATTGACCTGAGTTTTTAACAATTTCAACAATAAACGACATCATAAAATCGGCGCCGGTTAAGGTGTCGCCCACTAAATAACGTTTACCTTCTAGGCGGTCGTTAAAGTAGCTAATTACTTTAGCTGTTTCAGCGTCTGCATAGCCCTCTAAAAACTGTGTTTTAGCGCCGTCTTTAAGTACAAACATTTTAAGTAAAAGCGGTAAAATTGCAGAGCTTTCTGCAAAGTGCAGCCATTGCTGGTAGTCAACGTAATCAGCTGTGCCTACTTGTGGAGCAAATTTGCCATTACCATATTTAGTAATAAGGTAGTCGGTAATAGCGCCTGATTCGGTAACAATTAAGCCGTCGTCTTCAATTACCGGCGACTTACCAAGTTGATGGATATGCTTTAGTTCGTCAGGAGCTAGGAAGGTGTCTTTATTGCGCTGATAAGCGACAATTTCGTAATCAACATCTAGTTCTTCTAAAAGCCAAATTATGCGTTTAGAACGGGATTTATTTAAATGGTGTAGTTTGATCATGTCTGTCCTTGCAGGCTTATAAAGCGCGATACTTAATAAGCCGTTTAAAATTAAAGCGGCTGGTTGATTTTAACCACTGTTTTACCAAAGTTTTTACCGCTGATCATATCGTTAAACGCGCTAACTGTGTTTTCGATACCTTCTACCATGTGTTCGCGGTATTGAATTTTTCCATCTTGTAGCCATTTTTGCATGTCTTGTGCAAATTCGTCGTAGCGGTCGCCGTAATCATCAAAAATAATAAAGCCTTGCATTTTAATACGCTTAGTAAGCAGTTGGCCCATTAACATACCTAAACGGTCTGGACCCTCTGGTAAACCCGTTGCGTTATATTGCGATACTAAACCGCACAGTGGTACGCGTGCGGCGGTGTTAAGCAAAGGTAATACGGCGTCGAATACTTTTCCGCCCACATTTTCGTAGTAAACATCAATACCTTTGTCGCAGGCTTTTTCTAGTTGCGCTGCAAAGTCATCTGCTTTGTGATCAATACACGCATCAAAGCCTAGCTTTTCAATTGCGTGGGCACATTTTTCGCTACCGCCAGCAACGCCCACTACTTTACAGCCTTTAATTTTAGCTATTTGACCAACCGTTGCGCCCACTGGACCTGTTGCGGCTGCGACTACTACGGTTTCACCTTCTTTTGGTGCGCCAATATCAAGCAAGCCCATGTAAGCTGTAAAACCAGGCATACCCATTATACCTAACGCGTACGAAGGATTTGTAGGCTCTTTTCCTAATTGCATTAAGCCTTCGCCGTTGGTAATGGCGTAGTCTTGCCAACCTGTGTAGGCAAGTACCCATTCGCCTTTGCTAAACTTATCGTTTTTAGAGTCTTCTATTTGGCACACTGTTGCACCAACCATGACATCGCCAATATTGACAGGATCAGCGTACGACTTAGCATCGCTCATACGGCCACGCATGTATGGGTCTAATGATAAATAAATAGTACGCAATAACACTTCGCCATCTTTTAATGCAGGAAGCTCTACCGTTTTTAATTCAAAGTTTTCATTGCTGGGCGCGCCGTGTGGGCGTGATTTAAGAGTAAGTTGGCGACTAGTTGTAGACATAAAATCTCCTATTAATATAAATAAACTACTTATCGAATGTTTACGCTTTAAAATTGTGTTCAGCTAAACAAGAATGCGCGAATAAGCAGTATGAATATGTACAATGCGTACCTTGATAAAGGAGTTTTGGGCGGGTGGTTGATAATTCAACCTTTGCGCAGATTTAATTAGAGTAATTAGTCTGCTTTGAGCTTACTAAATATATGATTGTTGTAAAACACCCCATTTTTATAAATGGCCTGTTTAAGCACAGCCTCTTGCTCAAAGCCGCTCTTAGTAAGTGCCTTCATAGAGCCGGTATTACCAGCAAACACAGCGCCAAAAATTCTATTTAGGTTAGATTGCGCAAACGCTTCTTCGCAGATAAGTTCAATAGCGCGAGTAATAATGCCTTGCCCCCAATAGGTTTTATTTAGCCAATAACCAATTTCGCCACTGTGGCTGTATTCAAATTCGCCGGAAGTTATGCCAATACAGCCCGCAAATTCTCCATTTACAACAATGGCCTTAATAATACCGTTTTTTGAGCCTTGGTTTATCCACCAATCAGCATCGGCTTGAGTATACGGAAACGGAATTTTTGACGATAAGTAACGAGTCACCTGTTCATCATTTAAGGTGTTAATAATAAAAGGCGCGTCTTGGGCTTTAAAATCTCTGAGGGTGATCATATTTTTCCATAAATTTTTAGTATGCACGCTAACTTAGCAATCATTTAAGAGTTAAACAATCAGAACCTAAATTAAACGGTTTACGGCTATTACTTTGTTTTAAAGTCCTCTAATATAAGCAAAATATTAGTCCTATTTTAAATGCCATTATGCACCCACACATTAAAGCACTCTATAACAGCGCGCAAAAGCCAAGCCGTTTAATTATTGGTTTAATGAGTGGCACCTCGTTAGACGGACTCGATGTAGCGCTTTGCAAGGTAACGGGCGCGGGCTTAAATACACACATTGAGGTTTTAAATTTTACCACCATTGATTACAACGACGATTATAAAACTAAAATAAAGCAGGTATTTGCTAAGCGAGAGTGCGATTTAGAACTTGTGACTTTACTGCACCCGTGGGTAGGAAAGCACCATGGCACATTGGTTAATCAGTGCTTAACTAAGTGGAATATAAACCCAGCCGATATAGACGTGATAGCCAGCCACGGGCAAACAATTTATCACTGTCCGCAATCGCAGCATAATCATAAAGACTTTAATAACGGCACCTTACAAATTGGCGACAGCGATCGAATAGCGGTTACAACGGGTATTACTACCATTGGTGATTTTAGGCAAAAACACATAGCCGCAGGAGGTGAGGGCGCACCACTGGCGGTATATGGCGACTATTTGTATTTTTCGAGCGCAGCCGAAAACCGTATTTTGCTAAATATGGGGGGGATAGCTAATCTCACGTATCTACCTAAATGTGGTAACGCAAGCGCGGTATTTAGCTCAGATATTGGCCCTGGTAATACTATTATGGATGCTTACGTGCAGCGTTATTTTTGTGATATGCATTACGATAATGATGCTGCGCTTGCAAAAGCCGGTACGCAAAATAAATTGCTGTTAGAAGCGCTATGCGACGATGCATTTTTTAAGCTCAGCATGCCTAAAACCACAGGGCCTGAGGTATTTAATTTAGCGTATTTAGCTGCGGCTCAAACTCGTTCAAATACACATAACTTAAAACATGACGATATAATGGCAACGCTTAATGCATTTACTGCTCATGTTATTAGCAAAGCAATAAATGAGTGTGTTAAAAACGCGCCAAACTGTGTGGTATATGCAAGCGGCGGCGGAATACACAATCCATTATTAATGGAGCAGCTACAGGCGTTTTGCCCTGCGGTAAAAGCGTTTAAAAATACCCACGCACTCGGAATCGATCCAGACGCTAAAGAAGCCGTACTATTTGCTATTTTAGCAAACGAATGCCTAGCAGGAGAGCAACAACACTTAAATAATACAACGCAAGGTATTGCTGGCGTTACTATGGGCAAAGTAAGCTTCGCTGATTAATAACTTATCAGTGTTACAGGAGTACAACCAGCACTAAAATAGTGATAAAAACGTAGACCCCATACTCGTAAAATAGCGACGAATACCTTGCGGTTTAGTGTGCTCTACATTAATAAATGGTGCGCAGTAACCTTGTTTAAATGCCTTAATATGCATATCAAATTGTAAGCTGTTTTTTAAAGTTGCGTGTTTACCGTGCAGCATCAATTGCATTACAAAACACTGGCTTTGTGTAATTTTGCTCAAAGTAAGATTTACGACACCTCGTTCAAGATCTGCATTCGTTAACGTGTGCTCAGTAAAATACTGCGCGCCACGAGCACTTGGATGTGTAGCGCTAAGCGAAATAATATCATCTTCATGCGCTGCATCAGGCAGCACACATTGCAGCGCAATGTTATGTGTTTCATTGGCTTGTAACGAAAGCTTTTCGTATTCCATGGTGTGGCTCATGGCCGCAGACATTGGATCTTCAAATGATTGCAGTGCAAATGTTAGCTGCACTAAAGGTGTGCTCATCTTACTTTGTCTTCTTGAGTCTATATATTTATCGGATAGAAATTATCCACTATCAAGATTACAGAATTATGACTCTGATAGTATAAAAACTACACATTAAGTTGATTTGATCAAAAAGGATCATTCTTGTCCTAGTTTGGAATCATTTCTCAGGCATCAGCAATAGAGAATCATATCCAGCAGGGCTAGAGAGGAGCTGGCAATATGTCTTATTTGGGCTTTGCTACTCGGATTTATAATTGCATCCTAAGTCATAAATAAGCTTAAATATCAGTTTGTTAAATGAAGTTGGTTAAATCTAATTAATAAATGGTGCCACCATGCATATCGCGATTATGGGTTTTACGTTTGAGTACTTGCAAGACGATCATGAGTGATAGTCGCCTCAAGAAATAAACAAGACATCCATCCTAAATTTTGCCTTCCAAAGCGGCAATTAAAATAGTTCTAAATCCTCTTTTAATATTTTACGTAAAATTGAAGTAACCGATTGAACCAAAATAGGAACACAGCTATGGTTTGTTTATCAATAAAAAAATAAAAAACAAGTTAATTTACAGGCTCGTTAAATGACTCTGAGTTTCTGCCATATAACTAAAATATGAGGTAAGCCCAACTCCTCACCAATAGACCTTTAACCTCATTGATAAGGAGTTGGGCTTGTAGTTCGGATTGTCTTGTACACTTTAATTCAAAATTTTAATGCCTGGATCGAACGTTAACGTACATCTTAATGTTGGTATACCATTAACCATTTCGACCAAGCTTAGATTAAAGTCGTAAGTTATTGTAGCGGGTAACGTGCCTATTTTTTCGGCTTCTATAATTTTTGCGCTACTATAATCCATACTGGCGCTATTTGCTCTGAGTTCTTTATCTATATAGTAAGCTCTTAATGTTTGTTCAGTTCTGGATTGTACAAAGTCCCCCCCTTGGCTAACTACGTATTTGGCCCAATTACCATGAGTAATTATATCTTTTATGCAAATACTATAAGCTGCGCTAGGTTGAATTGGTGTTTCATACCAGCGCACTTCATCTCCAGGTTTAGCTTCTATTATCAGATCAGAAGTTGCGTGCCCTGTAAAGGTGCTACCAGTTTCACTTACCATATAGAGATATTTTAGCAGGTCTGCTGGCTTCATAGCGATACTCGATGGTTTACCTTTTTTCAACCAATATTCATATATTTTTTCTTGATCAACGTTGAGTATTATGCTTATTACATTCATGACTATATTCCTTTTATTAAAATTTGTTTAAAATAATTTTACAGGCTTTCTTTTACCGCCTATGACATAGTTTATTGAATACTGGTCTTTAACCCGAACTATTTCCTAATCGTCTTTTAACACTATTTTTCTGTTAAAGAGTCAGTACTTTTTGTGCCTAGGTCTAAATAAGTGGTTGGTAAAATACAGGATAAAGATAGATCACTAGTTATCAAAAAAATATTACACCCTATTACATAAGTGAGAACCTGGGAATTAGAAGTTAGAATGGCACCCATCCAAAGAAAGAAACAAGACATCCATCCTAAATTTCGCCTCCCAAAACGCTAATCAAAACAACACTAAACTCTTTTTACCTTCTGCTAAAAAATACAGTAACCGATTGAACCAAAATAGGAACTCAGCTATGGTTTATTTATCAATAAAAACAAATAAAAAACGAGTTCATTTACAGGCTCGTTAGGTCTCGCTCCATATGACACCAAGGATTGTAACTTATGTTTCTTCTGGGCTTTTCGCAGCTGTATTTTTCTTAAGTGGTATGGCTATTATGTTTGGCTTTGGTATTGTCTTAATTGGACTTGTAATTGGCTACCAACCAGATTTCGATGATCTCTCAATTTATGAGGCTGTGTTTGTTTCAATATCATTATTTATTGCCGGTTTGAGCTTGTTAGGTGTTGGTGCTTCTTTTTTTATCAGTATTTTTCTAGAGATTCAGTTACTTGAGCACTGCAAAACCAAAGCTCTTGATGTCGGGGCTCTAAGTTTCAAGCACCCATATAGTTGTCGGGAGTTACACAATTACACATCAAATGTAAGCGATGCTTGGGTAGGCACTGGAGCAGGTAAATCACTAAATAAGTTTGTACTGAGTCTTAAACGTATTGCAAATTTTAGCTTTTTCTCGCTTATTATTCTGTTTATATTGGCTATGGTTGTAACGGTCATGTATTTAGAGTTTATAAAATAGTAGATACCATCTCTCCAAAGCACTCGCAACCCTAATTTTATGCTAACTCAGATTTGTATTTTGTTTGGTTTTTTATTACACCAAAGCAAATTTGAATTAGCTTTCTCATTGCAGCTCCTAATGC
>NZ_JACJEM010000077.1:0-15937 GCF_014164085.1 Pseudoalteromonas sp. SG45-5
CATAATGATATTTAAATTTATTTTTCTCTAGCCAGAGATTTTCAGTGAAAACAAGGCGAACTTACGCGTCAATAGCTGGCCTATTGCAAGTAAATTCAACGTAGTTAGCGCTGAAAATAGCTGCTTGAGATAGATTTATTATCCAGAGTTCAGGTTAATTAAGTACGTGCTTCAAGCATTAAGCGTTTCATATCACGAACCGCTTTATCTAAACCATCAATGGCTGCGCGGGCAATAATAGCGTGGCCAATGTTTAGCTCATAAATCTCTGGCATAGCGGCAATTGGTTTTACATTGTGATAATGAAGGCCATGTCCTGCATTTACAATTAAGCCAATACTGGCTGCATATTTCACGCCTTCACGAATATGTTCAAGCTCTTTATTTAAATCAGTATCATTTGTTGCATCAGCATATGCGCCAGTGTGTATTTCTACATAAGGCGCACCGCATACTTTTGCCGCATCTAATTGTGCAATATCCGCATCAATAAACAGTGATACTTTAATCCCAGCTTGGGTTAATGTTTTAGTTGCTGCTTTTATTTTTCCCATATTGCCCGCGACGTCTAAACCACCTTCTGTGGTTAACTCTTCACGTTTTTCAGGGACTAGGCAAACATATTCAGGTTTTATATCAAGTGCTATTGCAATCATTTCATCAGTAACAGCAATTTCAAAATTCATCCGTGTTTGAATCGTTTTAGCCATTACATAAACATCGCGATCTTGAATGTGGCGACGATCTTCACGTAAATGAATAGTGATGCCATCAGCACCAGCATGCTCAGCAACACTTGCCGCATGAGCAGGATCAGGATAAGTCGTTCCACGCGCTTGGCGAAGCGTTGCAATATGGTCAACGTTTACACCCAAAAGAATATCTTTCATTATTTTACCTGTAAAATTACGTTTATTGAGTAGCCGCAAATAGCTCACGACTTTTTAATGGCTTGTTACCTAATAAAGGCTTTAACAAATATCGACTTAATTGTTTTGCCATATATAACACATCAGTTTGGCTAAAGTCATGATTTGCTATTGCATTTAATTGTAAACCACTAAAACCAGAGCGATTATCATCTTGCACTAAAAATCCAAACTCAGGGAAATAGCTATACGTTTGCTTTTCATCTATTGGCTCACCACTGGCGTCAAAACTAAAATCGACTCCATAACCAAGTAGTTCTAATAATTGAAATTCGTACGAACGAAGCACTGCTTGTAAATTAGCACCACTGTTTAAATTTTCTAAATGTGTTTTATAAAGTTCAAAAACCTGCTCTATAGGCTCGTTTATAGGCACAATCCGGTTAGTTAACTCATTTAAATAAAAGCCGCAATAAAGTTCATCACCTTTTAAAAAAAGTGGTGCGCCGTGTAGCTCAAATTTATTGATGTACTTTAGATCGTACTTGCCACTGTAATGAACAAGCAGGGGTTGAAAAGGTTGTAACTGGGCTTTGTGTTTAGTGGCCTGGCGGCCACTAATTCGTGCAATCATTCTAAGCTGACCAACACCTTCTACTAACATATCAAGCATTACTTGCGAGTCACTATAAGGACGTCGATGTAATAAATAGGCAGTGTAGAAATCGCTATCCATATACTAGGTAGCTTTTTAGTTTAGTCTTCACCGTAACCTAAGCTTCGAAGTGCTCGCTCGTCATCAGCCCAACCTGATTTAACTTTTACCCAAAGCTCTAAAAACACTTTATTATCAAGCATTTCTTCGAGATCTTTACGCGCTTCACGGCCAATAACTTTAAGCTTTTCGCCCTTATTACCAATAACCATGCGCTTTTGAGTTTCACGTTCGACTAGTATTAAGCCGTTGATGTGCCAAATACCATTTTCTTGCCATTTAAACTGTTCTATTTCAACAGTAACTGAATATGGAAGCTCTTCACCCATGAAGCGCATTAGCTTTTCACGAATAACTTCAGCCGCCATAAAGCGCATTGAACGATCGGTTACATAATCATCAGGGAAGTAAAATTCACATGGCTGTAAACGTTTAGTTACTTCAGCCTTAATCAAGTCTATGTTCTTACCTTGCTTTGCAGATACCGGCATGATGCCTACAAAATCAAACTTATCACCTAGCCACTTCATGTGCGGTAACACAAGATCGCGGTCTTTAACTTGGTCAATTTTATTAATAACTAATAATACCGGCTTACCACTTTGTGATACTTTGTTAAGTACCATATCGTCATCAGCATTCCAGTGAGTGCCTTCGACAACAAATATAATAAGCTCTACGTCACCAATTGAACTTGATGCTGCACGGTTCATTAAACGGTTAATGGCACGCTTTTCTTCAACATGTAACCCTGGCGTATCGATATAAATTGCTTGGTATTTACCTTCGGTATGAATACCCATAATACGATGGCGGGTGGTTTGCGGTTTGCGAGAGGTAATGCTCACCTTTTGCTCAATGATTTCATTAAGTAAAGTTGATTTACCAACGTTTGGACGTCCTACAATAGCGACCATGCCACAAAACGTATCTACATCGCCGTCATGAGGTTGTATTAGAGTATCAAGATTCATTTTTAATTATCTTCAATGCTTTTTCAGCAGCTTTTTGTTCGGCTTTACGGCGCGAGCTACCAACAGAAATTATGCTATCCATTCCATCAACAATACATTCAACCGTGAATGTTTGATTGTGTGCTTGGCCTTGTGTATCAACCACAGTATAGCCTGGCAAAGGTAACTTACGGCCCTGTAGATGCTCTTGCAGCAAGGTCTTCGGATCTTTTTGATTAAGCCCTGGTGAAATAGCATCCAAGCGTGATTCATACCACGCCAATATTAGTTCGCCACAGCGCTCAATACCTGAATCTAAAAATGCAGCGCCAATAATAGCCTCTACAGCATCAGCAAGGGTTGACTCACGGCGGAATCCACCACTTTTAAGCTCACCTGGACCTAGGCGCAGGTAATCACCAAGACCAAATTCAAGTCCAAATTCAGCGAGTGTTTGACCACGTACAAGCGTTGAGCGCATGCGACTTAAATCGCCTTCACGCGCTTTAGGAAATTTAGCATAAAGCGCATTCGCTATTACAAAGCTCAAAATAGAATCGCCTAAAAACTCTAGTCGTTCATTATGTTGACCTTTATGACTGCGATGCGTCATTGCCTGTTCAAGTAAACCTTGATCAGCAAATTCATAGCCAATTTTATTGTATAGTTCGGTTACATTTTTTTTCATTGTTACTGAATATTACCTAGGCGTTCAAAACGAACACCAGTTGGAACCCATCCTGGTAAAATATCATCTGGGCCATTCTCAAATTCAAAACTCATCCATATAAAGACAGCTTTACCCACCAAGTTTTCTTTTGGTACAAAGCCCCAAAAGCGACCATCTTGGCTGTTGTCGCGGTTATCACCCATCATAAAATAATGATCAGCAGGAACAACCCATTCATCAGCAGGCGTACCTAGTTGCTGATAATAACGCCCTTTTCTTTCAGGTGTTTGTGGGTTAATTAAAATATCATGCGTAACCGTGGTCAAATTTTCACTTACACGTGCAAGAGGCATCGGGCCTTGCTTAAATTCGTCATCATTAATTAATTTAAAATCAATTTTGTTAAATTCATTACATAAAAGCTCACCTTTTCGGGTTTCACCTTCACTGCAGTTTGGCTGGATATATAAGCGTTTATCACGATAAACAACTTTATCTCCAGGCAAGCCTATTGTACGTTTAATATAGTCAACTTTATCATCTAGCGGGTATTTAAATACAACAATGTCACCACGCTCAGGTTCGTCCATTTCAACCAACTGAGTACGCCAGACAGGGTCTTTTATACCGTATGAATATTTTTGTACTAAAATAAAATCACCTACAAGCAAAGTAGGCATCATCGAACCGGATGGAATTTGAAACGGTTCAAAAATGAATGATCTAAAAATAGTAATAGCAGCAATCATCGGAAATATCGACTTTGCAGTTTCTGTTATTACTGGCTCTGGCGCTATTAATGCCGCTGTTTCTTCATCTAACGGAGCACCGGCAGACGTTTGCGCTATTGCTAGACGCGCTTGCCTTTTAGGTGCAAACATTAAGTGATCTATTAACCATATCAAACCTGAGCCTAGGGTTAATAGCACCAATAAAACTGAAAAGTAACCGGCCATTTATAATCCTTTGTTTTTATTTACCAACTTTTAAAATAGCTAAAAACGCTTCTTGAGGCACTTCTACATTGCCCACTTGCTTCATGCGTTTTTTACCATCTTTTTGCTTTTTAAGTAGTTTTTTCTTACGACTTACATCACCACCGTAACACTTTGCAATTACGTTTTTACGCAACTGTTTTACCGTGGTACGTGCGATAACATGCTGCCCTATCGCTGCTTGAATCGCAATATCAAACATCTGACGAGGAATAAGCTCTTTTAATGCATCAGCTAACTGACGACCACGAGATTGTGCACCATCTCTGTGTGCAATAATTGCAAGCGCATCAACACGCTCACCATTAATTAAAATATCAACCCGTACCATGTCTGACGTTTGGAAGTGCTTAAAGTTATAATCTAGCGAGGCAAAACCACGGCTAGTTGATTTTAATTTATCAAAAAAGTCCATGACCACTTCAGCCATAGGTAGCTCGTACGTAACAGCTACTTGCTTACCGTGATAGGTCATTTTGGTTTGGCTACCACGCTTTTCGATACACAAAGTAATTACATTACCTAGGTATTCCTGTGGTACCAAAATATTAGCTTCAACAATCGGCTCACGTATTTCTACGATGTCATTTACTGCGGGTAAATCAGAAGGATTATCGATTTGGAAAGTACGTTCGTCCTTAGTTACTATTTCATAAATTACTGTTGGTGCTGTGGTAATTAAATCAATATCGTATTCGCGCTCTAAGCGTTCTTGAATGATTTCCATGTGCAGCATGCCTAAAAAGCCACAGCGGAAACCAAAACCAAGTGCCGTTGAATTCTCTGGTTCAAAGAATAACGACGCATCGTTTAAGCTTAATTTGTTAAGTGCATCACGGAATGATTCATACTCATCTGATGCAATTGGAAACATACCGGCATAAACCTGTGGTTTTATTTTTTGAAAGCCAGGTAAGCGAAGTGGTGCCGCATTTTTTTGATGTGTTATCGTGTCGCCCACTGGCGCACCATGTATCTCTTTAATGCCAGCAATAACAAACCCTACTTCACCAGTTCTTAAAATACCCGTGTTAGTTTGCTTAGGTGTAAATATACCTACTTGGTCGGCTGTGTGAACATGCTCATTAGACATGATTTTAATTTTATCGCCAGTACGTAATTCGCCATGCTTAATACGCACTAGTGATACAACGCCTTGGTATGGGTCAAACCACGAATCAATAATAAGTGCTTGTAGAGGTGCATCTTTGTCACCTACTGGCGGTGGAACATCTCTAACAATCATTTCGAGCACTTCGGCAATACCTACACCCGTTTTAGCGCTACATTGCACTGCATCAAGGGCATCAATACCAATTATTTCTTCAATTTCTTCTGCTACTCGAAGTGGATCCGCCTGCGGTAAATCGATTTTGTTCAGTACAGGGATTACCTCTAATTCCATTTCAATAGCCGTGTAGCAGTTAGCTAATGTTTGTGCTTCCACACCTTGGCCGGCATCAACAACAAGCAGTGCACCTTCACAAGCTGCTAAAGAACGCGATACTTCATAAGTAAAATCAACATGCCCTGGAGTATCGATGAAATTAAGTTGGTAAGTTTCACCATCATTCGCTTTGTAATTCAACGTTACACTTTGCGCTTTAATGGTAATACCACGTTCGCGCTCAATATCCATTGAATCCAAAACCTGTTTTTGCATTTCACGGTCGGTTAAACCGCCACAAACTTGGATCAAACGATCTGAAAGGGTCGATTTACCATGGTCAATATGGGCGATGATCGAAAAATTACGGATATGCTTCATAAACTGGATTCTATACTTCTATTTTAATGGACTAACTATGAATACCTAAGTGACTTGAAAATACTTACTTTAGGTTGCGATGAATTCAGCGTGTGTGTAACAGACTTTACTCATGTTTTTTCAGATGGGTTTAAAACAATTCATTTCTTTAATAACAATAACTTAGGCTTAGCTAAATTAAATATTTCACCAGATAAAATTAATTTTAAAAACCACTGCCCCCTGTATTTCCAAGTTACTTTGGTGTAAAACGGCAATTTTACATTTAATTGGCGTCAATCACCATCTATTTGAGTTAAAGGGATACTAATTGGGTGAATTTTTATTACTTTTATATCGTGCTTAAGTGATTTAACGCGTGTTTTAGCTATAAAAAAGCCAAACATTCCACCAATAATCGCAGCAAGTATTTGCCAGCCTTCAGATAGTAAAAACAACTCTGATGTAATCAATGCAAAAATGAGGCTAAAAAATAGTGGAAGCATATACACAGCAAAAGCATGCTTTACAACATGGCTATCATCTAAGGAAAGGGTAATTTTTTGACCGATCTCAACAGGTGAGTCAAATTTATAGGGAAATGTTTTTTTTGCTGTACCAAACAATTTGCTAAATACTTGTGAGCCACAACGACCATTACACCCTTCGCAAGCTTGTTTTTGCTGTGCTTCTAAATGTGCAGTGTGGCCATTTAAGGCCACAACGGTGAGAGTTTGTTCAATCATAACAATCCTTACGAATCGCTTATAATGCGCGAGTCACTGACTCAGCAATTGCTTTTGCAGTCATGCTCGGGACATTACCAACAACCGATACATCAAAATTACCACCATTATGCACGTATACAGTCGTTGCGCCAGACGTTAATGCACCGCTTAAGCGCTTACCTGGTAACGGGCGCTGTATAAATACCGATACATCAACAAAACCATCTGAAAACAAGTAGTAATCTGTTAACTCATTATTTAAATCTAATTTATGTCTATCAGATTTTAATAGCTTAAAACCATCAGGTAACCAACTGATTTTCCAGTTTGTTACTGCACTATCTGTATTTTCGATAGCACTTTCAGGTAAAGGAGTCGGAAAATCGCGATTAAGCACCTCAAGTAACATAGGTGCAGGCTGCTCTGTAACACTAATATGTGTTAACTGCAGTTGCTCCAACGCTTCACCTTTATGATTAACATACGCCGCTTTTAATAATAACGACGACTCCATATCAAGCCAAATCCAGTAGTTATATTTGTACTCATCTTTGGATTCAATACGCACTAATTGAGCCGCTCGACCTGCAATACGACCTTTTCCACCAAGTACAAAGTCATAATGTGCACTTAATCGTTCAATATTTTTAAATAGTACTTCAGGAATTGGACCCGCAATCGAGTCTGTTTTAAGGGAATAGGGTTCTGATTGTGGCTCGAAATAAGTCACCTGATCATTAACGCGAACCATTTCAAGGCCAGCGCCATTGAGTAAGCTTAAATGCTCAAGTTCTGTATTGCCTTGTTTGGCATGGACCCAGCGATACGGCTCCATCGTTTTACCTTTCACAACAACAAACGAAGCATCAAAGTTACGATTATGAACGGCATTAGCCATTTCGAGTAAGAGGTTTTTTGCAGGGTTTGTGTCGCTAGCAAGTACATTAAAACTTAGTGCTAACGACAGAACAAAAGTGATTACTTTCATTTAATTAGTTTTTTCCGTCTTGCGCTTTCGTATCATTTTGCGCTGTTTGGAGCGAGTTAGCAACACGTGCTTGGCGTTGATGTTCTAAAACTAATGCACCAATACGTTGCTGTTGTAATTCGCGTAAACCTTGTTCAGCATTTTCAAGCGCAGGTTCAGATGAATAACTCACTGGAGACGCCATTCCTGTTAAAGGTGTGGTTTGCAATAACGGGATTTCATTTTGCTGCTCGTTATTTTGAGGAAGTGTATTAACTCCCACAATAGCAAACATCGCGACACTTGCTGCAATTGCTAACTGAGCCACCGGCTTACGCCAATTAAACGCAACAACATTGTTACCTTGCATTGTTTCAGTAATTGCTTGAGGCTCTGTATTTGGCTGGTTGAAGTCAGCATAAACAGGCTCGTTTTCTAATGCTAATGCAACGCGATCGCTAATATCAATATGTATGTCCTGATTATTTTTTTGAGCACGCATTGCATCACCAATTAACGCATAACGACCAAACGTAGCGACATCGTGATCTGCAACTTTTGCATCTGCTAGATGTTGCTCGCCATCAAGTAGTGCTGATAACGTTTCGTTATCTAACTTGTTGAGGTGTGCTTTTGTCATACTAAGACTCGCCTATTAATGGGTTTAATTTGTTATCAATTGCTTCACGGGCACGAAATATACGCGAACGTACCGTCCCGACTGGGCAATCCATTACCACGGCTATTTCTTCATAGCTCATCCCTTCGATTTCTCTGAGGGTAATTGCGGTTTTAAGATCTTCAGGCAAACTATCAATCGTATTAAAAATAACAGCGCGCACCTCTTCGCTTAAAAGAAGGTTTTCAGGGGATGCATTTGAACGCATCGAATCCGCACAATCATAAAATTCAGCTTCTTCAGCATCTATATCATTTGCTGGCGGTTTACGGCCCTGCGCTACTAAGTAATTTTTAGCACAATTAACGGCAATACGGTATAACCAAGTATAAAAGGCGCTATCACCTCTAAAGTTAGGAAGCGCACGATAAGCTTTAATAAATGCTTCTTGTGCTACATCTGCAACATCACCTTGATTCGATACATAACGTGAGATCAAGCCTGCAATTTTGTTTTGATACTTCTTTACCAATAGGTTAAAGGCATTTTTATCGCCTTGCTGAACCCTTTTTACCAGCACTAAATCTAATTCCTGCTCGCTCATTCGAGCCGGTACTCCTATGTCTGATTTTTGCTTGTTATTCATATTATCGCCATTGTTCACAAATACTCTGACCCCGACATGAATAAAAAGTTCTGCTTAATATTATTTTTATATAAAATAGTTGATAAATAACAGCACTAAGCTATTAAAATCACTACGTAGTAATATGACAAATATGATACAACTACAGATATTGAAAACAAATATTGCTCTATTAGGGCATTGTAACCGCAAAGTACCCCTGACATGAACCAAAATAAACATCACATTGCAGATGTCGCTATTATCGGTAGCGGCGCAGCTGGATTATCACTTGCCTTGTCTTTAGCTAACTATTGTAACGTTACTGTGATCAGCAAAGGTGCACTCACTGAAGGCTCCACTCTTTATGCGCAAGGCGGTATAGCGGCTGTATTTGATAAACAAAATGACAGTATTGAATCGCATGTTGAAGATACATTAGATGCTGGCGGTGGTTTGTGCGACAGGGAAGCTGTTCATTATACTGCAAGTAATGCACATGACTGCTTACAATGGTTGATTGACCAAGGCGTGCCTTTTGATATGGAGTTTGACAGCAAAGGTAAAGAGCGTTTTCATTTAACACGAGAAGGCGGCCACAGCCATCGTCGTATTTTGCATGCCGCTGACGCAACTGGTAAAGCTGTGCAAACGACACTGATAAGCCAAGTAAAGTTACATAAAAACATCACTCTACTTGAGCAGTATAACGCAATTGATTTGATTTCAGATAAAAGCGCGGGTAAAGCGGGCTCACACATTGAAGGTATGTATGTGTGGAACAAAAAAGCGAAAAAAGTAGAAACTATTTCAGCTAAATTTGTAGCCCTTGCAACTGGCGGTGCTAGTAAAGTGTACCTTTATACATCAAACCCAGATGTATCAAGCGGTGATGGCATTGCAATGGCGTGGCGGGCAGGCTGTAAAGTAGCTAATATGGAGTTTAATCAATTTCATCCAACAAGCCTGTATCACCCTGAACTGCAAAACTTTTTAATTACTGAAGCGATGCGTGGCGAAGGCGCCTACCTAAAACGCCCTGATGGCACCCGCTTTATGAAAGACTTTGACAGCCGGGAAGAACTAGCACCTCGAGATATAGTCGCGCGGGCAATCGACTTTGAAATGAAACGCCTTGGTGCAAACTGCGTATACCTAGACATTAGCCATAAAGACAAAGAATTTATTATTGAGCACTTTCCGACTATTTACGCAAAATGCTTAAGTGTAGGGCTTGATATAACCAAAGAAGCAATTCCGGTTGTACCGGCCGCACATTACACGTGTGGCGGTGTAATGACCGACTTTAATGGCAAAACCGATTTAGATAACTTATACGCTGTAGGTGAAGTTGCTTATACAGGCCTACATGGTGCAAATCGAATGGCGAGTAATTCATTACTAGAGTGCATTGTTTTTGCCCATGCCGCAGCAAAAGACATTTTAAGTAAAATAGAGCATGCACCAGAGCCGATGGTATTACCAAATTGGGATGAAAGCCGTGTTAGTAACTCCGATGAAGAAATTGTAATTACTCACAACTGGCATGAACTGCGATTATTTATGTGGGATTACGTAGGTATTGTACGCTCAACTAAGCGCTTAGAACGGGCGCTGCATCGTGTCGAATTATTACAGCAAGAAATACACGACTATTACGCTAATTTTAGAGTAAGTAATAACTTATTAGAGCTACGTAACTTAGTGCAAGTTGCTGAATTAATAATAAGAAGTGCAATGGAGCGAAAAGAAAGCCGTGGTTTGCATTACACAATTGACTACCCAGAGCAAAATGAAAACCCAACACCGACTATTTTGAATCCGCAGCGCGATTAATCGCGCTTAGCGTAGCCCGCTTTAACCGGGTATAACTTTGCTCATTAACGCTGTTGGCTGAAATAATTAGCCAACGGCTATTACTAAAACCTTTAATATATAGCCACACACTGTTGCCAATAATACGGCTTTTATAATTTATTTCGCCTTGAATCTTAAGTGAGTCACTTTCAAATCTAAATAAGTTTGACTCTAAAATGACAACCCCCTGCATTGGATGCGAAGCGACAGTTTTACGCCAAACAAATGACCCTGCCACCGAACAAACAACCACACAAAAAAACATGGCTAATACAGAGTTTAAAAACAAACACAAAACTAAAGTGAGCATACAAAAAAAGACCACAATCGGTTTGTGGTCTACTTTATTATTTGTAACAGTAAATCTATACACGAACTCTATCTAGAATAAGTTGAACCATGGCATTTAACTGCTCATCTTTACATTCTTGATGGCCCATAAACCATGCGAATAAATCAGGGTCTTCTTCAGTTAGCAAACGCTGAAAAATAGCTTGCTGCTCTGCATTTAAAGAATCGTACGCGTCTTCAACAAACGGCATAAACAAAACGTCTAGCTCTAACATACCACGACGACAAGCCCAACGAATACGTGCTTTACTATGAATTTCAACCATTTTAAACCTCATACTTAATTGATTCGAGTTTAACAAATACACAGCAATTTAGCAGCTATTAATCTCTCATTAAATAATAAACCCACAGCAGTAGGCGCTTGTCTGTACCATACGTAACAACTGCGTTATTATGTCACTTCATTTATTTTGCAAAGAAGGTTTTTATGTCGAGCGTTTATGCATGTCCATTATCTCATCAACTTATTAGCCTTAACGGCGTTGATAAATTATCTTATCTGCACGGACAAATTACTCAAGATCTTAATAAATTAACCAGCAGCAATTATTTATGGGCTGGTCATTGCAGTGCCAAAGGTAAGCTTTGGGGTGTATTTAAATTATTCTCACATCAAGATACCTACTACCTTACAGGCAGTGAAGGTGAAATAGAAAAATCGCTAGCAGAACTTAAAAAATACGCCGTGTTTGCAAAAGTAGAGATCAGTGCCGCTTCGCAACGGTTAATTGGCTTAATTGGCGATGATTTAACTGACGTATTAACACAACTAAATATAACGTTTGAAAACGATTCTACAGCATGCGACTTTAACCATGGTAAAGCATTAAAATTGGCTGATAATCGCGTATTACTTATGGTTAATAATCAGTTTAGTATTCCTGACAATATATCGACTCTTGATACGGACGCACCATGGCAACAAGCGGCAATTTTAGCTGGCGAGCCGCAATTGAGCAGCGATGCTATAGGTGAGTACGTCCCACAAATGGTTAATTTACAAGCAATCGAAGGTATTAGCTTTAAAAAAGGCTGTTACACAGGTCAAGAAACAGTGGCCCGGATGAAATACCTTGGTAAAAATAAACGCGCCATGTATATCGTTTCAGGTCAAAGTGAAGGCGTACTTTTAGAGCCAGACATAGAAACCCAATTAGGCGAAAACTGGCGTCGTGCGGGCAAGCTCATCGCGCAAAGTTTTGATGAGCAAAAAAATATATTAACTGGCCTCGTTGTGTTGCCAAACGATACTGATGTAACTCAAGTACTTCGTGCAAAACACACACCTCAGGTGGAGCTAAGCATTCTGCCTCTACCCTACTCTCTTGAAGATGAATAAATAGGAATGACTATGATCGTTGCGGCAAATAAAGTAGTAAAAATGCACTATTCGGTAATGGATAATGATGGCAATAGCATTGATAATTCGTTTGGTGGTGAGCCACTGCATTTTATTATTGGCACAGGCTACTTAATTTCAGGCTTAGAAAATGCTTTACAAGGAAAACAAGCTGGCGATACGCTTAGTGTGAAAGTTGAACCTGAAGACGGTTACGGCGAACGCCACGACAACCTTATGCAAGCTGTGCCTAAATCCATGTTTGAAGATATGGAAATTGAAGTCGGTATGCAATTTCGTGCATCAACAGATGACGGCGATCAGTCTGTAATGATCATCGATATTCAAGATGAAGAAGTGATTGTAGATGGCAATAACCCGCTTGCAGGCATTACACTTAACTTTGACGTAGAAATACTTGAAGTGCGCGATGCAACACAAGACGAATTAACTCACGGCCATGTACACGGCGAAGGTGGATGTGGTCACGATCACTAAAATGGTGCTAAGCATGTAAAAAAGCGCCTAAGGCGCTTTTTTTATATCATATTATTGCGCTTAACCGCTTTAGGTTCACTTTTTGAAGAGCTTGGTAACGCCACAGACACTTTATTCTCTTTTAAGGCTGCCAATAACCCTTTTTGATCATTAGTGCCGACTCGGTACATAGTGCCATCTTTAAGCGTAAGTTCAATTGCACTAAAGCCAGACACTGTATATACCCAACCATCATGAGTTATACGTATGCCGATACCATGTCGATATGAATTTTGAACTGCTTTTGCTTCAGCAACTTCGCTAAGCAAAATACTTTGCCCAGCAACACCTGGGCCAAAAGCCCAACTGATTTTTTTATCGTCTACCTTTACTGTTAACCCGTGAAACAAAAAACCCACCAGCACTAAAATACCGGAAAATATTATTAAAGGTCCATCAGCGCCTAACAAGTTCCATGCTAGCGCAACAAAGCCACCAATCCACGCCAGTACAAAAAAGATAAACACGGCATACTGTTTATGTTGGTACATATTACTCTCTAAAATTAAATAAATACTTAAAAGTTATACACTAAAGTGGCACTCAGTTCTGAATCAAACTTAAGTTTGTCATCTTCGGGTTTTGAATTATAACGGTACATATACGCAAATTTAAGCGATACCGCACCAATCACTTGGCTTATCAATGCTGTTTCTGACTTTAGGCGAGAATTAAGACCTGAAAGTGACTGCTCAATGCTTAAATCTTGATTAAAACGAGTTCGCTTTGACACTAATCGCTCCCATTGCATAGCAACACGCACTAAGTAGCCGGTTTTATTAATTTCATCGTCACTCACATCCGAGTCATCATCAGCTACTGAGCGGTACAAACCTGGCCCTATATCAATATCCACTTTGTTTTTTGAACCTTGATATACACGCGCACCATAACCTGTTGCAATTGTACTTTTAAAATCAAGCCCACTAAACTCATCTTCCTCATAGTCGCCGTAAATAAAAAAGGATGAGTTCTTTACACCCACTTTATAGTTACCTTGCGCCGATACAAACACACGGTTGGCAGTTACGTCACTGTCGCCCGTCTCATCATTTTCGTCACGCTTATAAAGAGAGTCTATTTTGAATTGATTGCGCCAGTTCTCAAAGTCTTGGTATAAATTCCCTTTGAGCTTAAAGCTAGTCGAATTAGTATTACCTTTACTTAAAATAAAGCCAAATTCAGTATCGCCGTAGAGCATTTCACCTTTGTGCAAATCATGAATTTCTTCATCTGAGAGCTGCCCGTATTTATGAAAATCTTCAAAAGGATCAACAGCCCAACTTGAGGTGCTAATAATTAAAAAAATCAAAAATAAATATTTAGGCACTATGTTCTCTCTTACACATCATTATAAATGAATAAACCGGCTGGTTTATTCACTTTCTTTCCATAGAATATGACAAAAAGGCGCATCTTTATCGCGGCTTATTAGTATCTTAGCAAATAAAACGTCATCGTTTTCGAACTCTAGACCCACTAAAACTTGCACAAAACTTTCGGGTTCTATTTCTAGGGCAACAAAATCATGCCACTGCTCATCGGGCTCATCTTCTTCAATAAAGCCAAGGTCTTCTCTAAATTCATTAAAATCTTCGACATCTTTTTCACTCAAGTTATTTGGCGCTAACTCTAAAAAAATATCGTAAGCCTGATGAGTTACTTCTTCTACTGTATATAAACGAGGACCTGACATATTTGCTTAGCCTATGAGCTTTTAAGTAAAACTATATTATCAAATCTATACACCATTTTGATAATAAAACATTCAAATGTTCGATTTTTTTGTGCCTACTTCATACATTCTTAAATATATTTTATTTATCGAAGTGAAAGTTAAGACTTTTGCCTACCAATAAAGTCTCTCACTTTACTTAACACACATAACAACATAAGCTCAAAGCAACAGTTCGGAGGAGTATGGTAATGATAAAGCTAGAAAAACAAAATGGTATTGCTACGGTTACGCTTTGCAGAGAAAAAAAACAAAATGCATTGAGTTTTGAAATGTTCATAGACTTGAGCAAGGTAATTAAAAACATAAAAAAAGATCGCAGTGTTCGCGCCGTTGTAATTACTGGTGAAGGTGATCACTTTTGCGCTGGGCTTGATGTAGCTGCGGTAATGGCATCGCCATTTAATATAATAAAGTTATTAATGAAATGGCTGCCTGGTAATCAAAATTTGGCACAAAAAGTTGTACTAGGCTGGCAGTCTTTAAGCGTGCCCGTTATTGCACAAATAAATGGCAACTGTTTAGGTGGGGGATTACAAATAGCATTGGGCGCGGATTACAGAATAGTCCATGTTGATGCCAAACTTGCCATAATGGAAGCCCGTTGGGGATTGTGCCCTGACATGGGAGCTAACGTAATGATGAGCGGATTAGTTAAGCGCGACCAAGCCCTTTGGCTTGCAAGTCATGCAAATCCTATTACCGCAGAGCAAGCAAATGAGCTAGGTTTAGTTACTCAGCTTACTGATGACACTCAGCAAGCCACGCAAAACATGATTACTACATTGCTTGAACGCTCCCCTGATACACTCGCCGCAATAAAGCGAGTAACTCAACAAAGCTATAAGCCACAACAACGTAAAATACTCGCAAAAGAAACATTCAGCCAAATCCGTTTATTGCTTAATCCCAATACTAAAAAAGCGATTGCTAAAGCAAAAGGAAAAACAGATATAACTTATGCAAACACAAAGCGCTGGTAAGACTAGGGCGTGTTGATCTTTGGTGGGTGAGTTTGCAGCAGACTGTTTGGTTTTTAGGCAAGACAGAGCCTAAGTAGTGTGGTTATTCCCCATAAATAGGCGATAACGCAGCATAAATACCAAACATGCGCTGCCCTTTGGGTTCTTTCTAGGGACGATTAACTCTTTGTTGCTCGGTTTTTACTTAGCCCACTAGGTTACAAACCTCGCGCCGCGATTTAATCGCCCCTAGATTGAACAAATT
>NZ_JACJEM010000078.1:0-15533 GCF_014164085.1 Pseudoalteromonas sp. SG45-5
ACCTGAAATAAATTTTTTGCTAAATCAATTGCGATTACATTACAATCAAACATGTATGGGCTCCTTGGTAAAAGTTTTATCGCTTATTACGTTACTCCTGAGGGAAGTGGGAGTCCATACATCTGCTGACCTTTGTGGATTAAAATTCGTTCAATCTAGGGGGGATTTAATCGCGGCGCGAGGTTTGTAACCTAGTGGGCTAAGTAAAAACCGAGCAACAAAGAGTAAATTCCCCCTAGGCAGAACCCTTCGGGCAGCGTATGTTTAGCATTTATGCTACGTTATCGCCTATTTATGGGGAATAACCACACTACATAGGCGCTGCCTTGCCTAAATACCAAACACACTGCTGCAAATTCAACCTCGAAAGATAAACAGGCCCTCATTGGGGTTTTAGGTATATCCGTCTAAATGGAACTACAGTCTGTAGCTTAAACCCAAGAATAAACGCGGACCATAGTCATTCACTTCACCTAGGTTACCTTCAACAAAGAAGTCTTGTGATTTAGGTGCACTAAATAAGTTGATTACTTCAGCTTTAACTCTGAAATGTTCGTCGATTTTGTATGATGCGCGCATTTCCCACACACCTACACCATCAACATAACGCAGGCGCGTGCCATTGCTTGTATATGGTTGGAAATATTCGCTACGATATTTGTAAATAACCGCCGCATCAAAGTCGCCAATTTGGTAGTAAAGCTGGCTACTAAATACATGCTTAGAGAACCCAGGAACCGAACCCGACTCAACAATACCTTTCGTTAATTGTGTTGTATTGCCATCAAGATCAGTAGCAAATGTATCACCGTATAAGCTATCTTCAAATTCAAAATCAGTGTCAGCGAAGTTATAACCAAACTTTACGCCAATACCATTATCCCAACGGTATGAAAATGACGCTTCTAGACCTAAAATCTCACTTTCATCATCGGTCGTTACTGAGTTAGTAACAGGAAGAGAAACCGTTTCACCACCTACGAGGTAATCTTCAACGACTGTTTGTTGCTGAAAGCCACCTTGAAACTGCTTGTAGTAAAGGCTTAATGCAAAAATTGAATCTTCATTTGGATACCATTCAAATGCAGCATCGTAGTTCCAAGACATAAGTGGCTGAGTGTCAGGATTCCCTGAACCATTAACTGTTAATAAATCAGAAAGTGAAAGGGCAACAGAATCATCATCGGTAACAAAGTCACGATCAAAACCTAAATTTGCAGGATCAGCGCGAGACATACCACGATAAATGCCCGCACGTAGTAGAATATTTTCACTATAATCTACAACTAAGTTAAAGCTAGGCAGGTATTTAGTATAACTTCCGCCTCCTGTATTTTTTTCTAATGTGTCGCCAGGAGCGAGTGAAATGGCCCCCGTTGCATCATCAACATTAACGCTATAATTAGTTCTAAAGCCAATTGATGTAACATCGGTGTCAACAATACGCAGACCAACGTTACCACGTACAAACTTGCCAAACATTTCAGTGTCGTAATTTGCCATTAGGTAAAATGACGTTGTTTTTTCAGTTACATCAATAGTGCCTGCATTTTTATACTCTACATCTGGATATGCAAACGTTCCATTAAAGTCAGCATCTGTTGCCGCTACTGCTTGTGAAAAACATACATTATCGTACGTTGCCCAAGATGATCCCGTACCGCTTGCAATAACATTTGCGTCACTATCTACGTTAGTCACTATATCACCATCAGATACACCAGATAAAAAACCGGATTCTGGAAAATCAATCTGACATGCTTTTAATATTTCAAGAGCTGACTCATCGCCTATTGTATATTCAGCTCTAGCACCGTTACCTTGATTACCACCAAATTGAGTAAAACTTAACTCAGAGGTTCTAATGCCACCTTCAATGCTTGTGAACATGCCGCTATCTAATGCGTAATCGAAGTCTAATCGCGCTGATACGACTTTATTTTCGCGTACATTTTCGCGATCAAGCCTTGTTCTTAAACCATCCGTGAAGTTTGAAATATCTGTTACATCAAAGTCAGTGAGGGTGAAATGAGGAATTTCGTCCCCCATATCCCATGAAAAATAATTACGATCAGCAGTTCTACCACGGTTTGATATTTGTAATTCTTCGCGTTCTGTTTGTGAATACGCTAAATCAAGGCTGACAGTTAGCTTATCGGTAACAGTATGCTCAATATTCAGGCCGTAACCACGGTAGTTTTCCTCACGATAAAATTGCTCACCTGCAGATTCAATACGCTCTTCACCTTCCCAATGAAGAATACTGCCGACATCGTTAGTAACAAGTGTTGGACCTGTAACGTCGGGTGTTGCGCGCTTTTGTAAAAAAATTAAATCGTGGCGAGCTTCTCTTTGTGTTCTATCAGATATTTGTGTATCAAAGTTGATATCCCACTCAGCCGAAGGTTGGTACTGTAATGCAAAGAATACTGAATCACGTTCATCGGATGTCTCGTTTTGACGATAGCTTCGGCTACTGCCAGTCCACGCATAAGGCGTACCATCACTTATTGCTTTACCCGTTTGTGGATCAACTTTGCTTTGGTAACCTTGGTTTTTTAATTTATCACCACTTACTTGGTCTTCACAATCACCCGCTTTACTACGATAAAAACCTTCATTAATATTAGTCGGATCATTTAAACACGCCCATAATGAAGAGCCTGATGGGCTTGAACTTCTGTATTCAGCTTCTGGTTGGCTAATATCTTGGCGTTGTACGCCAAACGAGATACCAACAGCTTGCCCGCTGTCAAATTCAAACTGATCAACGTAGCTAAATGTGCCACGATAACCTAAATCACTTTGCAGTGAATTTTCTATATTTCCTTCATCTGGGTTGTAATTTAATTTAACTTCACCCGATACACGTTGCTTACCAAAATCCAATGGCGTTACTGTTTCAAGTGCTATAACACCCGCTACACCGCCTTCGATCATTGACGCATCTTGTGTTTTATATATCGCTACTTTTTTTACAAGCTCAGATGGAAACTGTGAAAAATTCACTGAACGGTCACCGCTTCCATTGGTCGCTTCACGGCCATTGATATGAGTAGCACTTAAAAATGGGCCAAGACCACGAATAGTTATTTCTGTAGCACCGCCATTTTCGCGGTGGGATGCAGCACCTGTAATTGATTCCAGCGCTTCACCAATAGACAATGCGGGTAAGTCACCAATATCTTCGGATGAAAGTCCGTCAACAACGGTTGTTGACTCGCGCTTGATCGCTATTTGGTCTTGTATTGTTCTACGAGTCCCTGTAACGCTAATAATCTCAACGTCAGGCTCTACTTCTGTCGTTTTTCCTTGCTCTTGTTGTGCATGCGCTGAAAAAACGCATGAACCAGCAATACCTGCGATTGCAGCCGTTCTTACCCATTTTGCTATTGGAGTTAATGCAAACTGCCCTGTTATAGAATTATTATTTTTTGATGACTTCAACGACATTTTTATGCCCCGTTGGTTGTTATTGTGTGATTTGAGTGTGTTAACTTGTTATGTTTATTTTATGTACCTTCTGGCGCTAATATACTCAAACACAAACTTTTGATCAACCAATTTAACAATTAAAAAATTACCAAACAAAAATAAATATATTACCAATTTAAAATAAGCAACTTACCAATCCCGAAAAACAGTTTAGAGCGGTGAGCAATAATCACTAACTTGAACGCTGGATAATAAATCTACCTCAAGCAGCTATTTTCAGCGCTGACTAGGTTGAATTTACTTACAATAGGCCCAGTAAATTATAGAAATGGCTTTTAAGTATGCATTAGATGGGGTGCAAAAGATAAAGCAGAGGCAACACTCTCGCCCCTTCTTTATTTTTATATTTAGAGCAGCTTTATGACATGGCGTTATTATAAAATTCTACAGGCTCATTTGAGCCCAAAGCGACAGGTACTCGTTGATGCAAGCTCGTTGGCGCAATATCTAAAATTCGCGTTCCTCTAGAGGTTGCTTTACCACCTGAGTTTTCAACCAAAAGCGCTAACGGGTTTGCTTCATAAAGCAGTCTTATTTTTCCGTTATCGTTACCCGTGCGTTTATCTTGTGGATACAAAAATAACCCGCCTCGGCATAAAATACGATGAACATCGCCTACCATCGCTGCATTCCAGCGCATTGAGCTTTTTTCAAAGCTTTCACAGGTGTATAGCAATTTATCAAAATACACTTGTGTTGCTTCGTCCCAATAACGGTAGTTAGCCATATTAACGGCAAATTCACGACTCTGCTCTGGCACACTCAACTGCTTATTTGTAAGTAAGTAACCGCCATGTGTTGAATCTAATGTATAACAACGTGTTGGACCGCCAGTGCTCATTACAAGTAATGATGAAGGCCCATATAACACATAACCTGCACAGACTTGATTTACACCTGGCTGGCTAAATTGCTCGTCGCTGTCAAAAGAAACATCGTCACGGGCTAAATAAATAGTAAATATAGTGCCTATTTGGCCGTTAACATCAATATTAGACGAGCCATCTAGTGGGTCAAAAGCAACAATAAATTGACCTTCAGGATGACCACCTACCGCATGATCTTCTTCCTCTGATGCAACGGTTCTTACGCTGCTGTCGTCAAGTAGTATGTCTTTAAGTAGTTGGTTTGCGATTACATCAAGCTTTTTTTGAACTTCACCTTGAATGTTTTCGTTCAATGTTGAGCCTAAAACACCGGCTAATTCACCTTGGCTTACTCGAAAGGCTATCTCTTTACTGGTCGCTAAAATTGTGCGAATAAGTAAAATAAGGTCGGTATTTACACCGTCTTCTTTCAATACTGTATTTAGTCTTTTCATGCGCTATACCTGTTTACACAATTTAGATCGTCAAAGCATTGCTCTAGCCTTGCAACCATACTTTGCTCTGAATGACGCAGCCATACACGAGGGTCGTAATATTTTTTGTTTGGCTTATCATCCCCATCAGGGTTACCAATTTGCCCTTGCAGATATGCTTGCTTGTCTTTGTAGTAATCTAAAATACCTGTCCAACACGCCCATTGTGTATCAGTATCAATATTCATTTTAACTACGCCATAGGTTAAAGACTCTGCAATTTTATCGTACTCAGAACCACTTCCACCATGAAATACAAAGTTAATTGAGTTGCTTGGTAAATTAAATTTTTCTGATACGTAGGCTTGCGATTCTTTTAAAATAGTTGGCGTAAGTACTACATTACCAGGCTTGTAAACGCCATGCACATTGCCAAAAGACGCTGCAATTATAAAGTTAGGGCTAATACGACTTAAACGTTCGTAAGCAAATGCAACATCTTCAGGTTGAGTATATAAAGCAGAGCTGTCTAGGTGTGAGTTATCAACACCGTCTTCTTCGCCGCCTGTGCAGCCAAGCTCAATTTCAAGCGTCATGCCTATTTTTGCCATACGCGCTAAATAACGTTCGCAAATTTCGATATTTTCCTCAAGCGGCTCTTCTGACAGATCAATCATATGCGAGCTGAACAGTGGTTTGCCAGTCAGTTCAAAGTGTCTTTCACCTTCATCAAGCAAACCATCAATCCAAGGTAAAAGCTTTTTAGCTGCATGATCAGTATGAAGCATCACTGCAACTTCATAATGCGCTGCAACCGAGTGTACATACCTTGCAGCACTTACCGCCCCAAGTACCGCTGATTGTTGCTCTGGTAAAGATAAGCTTTTACCACAAAAAAATTGTGCTCCACCATTAGAAAGCTGAATAATAACGGGGGAATTTTTCTTTTTAGCAGCTTCTAGCGTCGCATTGATAGATGTTGTACTAACAACATTTACCGCAGGTAACGCATATTGATGTGTACGTGCATGTTCGTACACCGCATTGACTTCGTCGCCAACGATGACGCCTGGCAGTATTGTGGGGGCTAAATAATTCATTTATCTGATCCTTTCTACTTTAGAGCCTGGATACAAGAATCAGTAATTGCTTGCCAATTTTCTTGTTCAACCCACTCTTTTTTAGCTATCCAAGTACCGCCAACGGCGAATACATTATTTAAAGAAAGATAGTCCATTTTGTTACTTTCGCTAACGCCACCTGTAGGGCAAAAGCTGACGGCTCTAAATACTGACGACACGGCGAATACAAAAGGTGCTCCACCAGCTAGCGAAGCTGGGAATAATTTTTGCTCTTCAAAGCCATATTCAAGCGCCATTAAAATATCACCGGTGTTTGATACACCAGGAAGTACCGGCACATTACATTTAGCAAGTGCTTCAAGTAACGTAGGAGACACCGCTGGCGTTACAATAAAGTCAGAACCCGCTTCAAGTGCTTGCGCTAAAATGTCAGTATTTATGACTGTACCTGCGCCGACTTTTAACTCAGGCACTTGTGCTTTAATAGCTTTTAATGCCTCTATTGAAGCCTCTGTTCTTAGTACCACCTCAACTAAAGTTAGGCCAGCGTTAGCCATAGCTTTTGCTACTTGAACACCTTGCTCTGGCGTGTCAGCTTGAATTATAGGTAGCAGTGTTTGTCCTGACATAAGTTCAGAAAAGCGAGTCATAACGTTGTTCCTTTATAAAAAGTAATGCGGCCGATGTATGGCGGCCTTTAATGTTTAATTATTTTGTTAAATCCCAGCTTCAGCCATTGCTAGCTGAAATATATCTTTTGGAACAATAGCGCCTGGTTGTTGGATAACAGCACCAGCCGCTTTTGCAGCAAGATGTACAGCACTTGAAATTGATTTATCCGATAAACGAGCCCCTAAATAAACACCGTTAAAGGCATCGCCTGCGGATGTTGTATCTACAACATTTGTTACCGGTATTATCGTGTGGCTTTGAAGCGTATCGCCTTGCTTAGTGACTACCGATTCAGGGCCATTTTTAACAACAATTTCTTCAATTTTGTAAGGCTTTAAATATTCAACAACCGCTTCTACGCTATGAACGTCATAAAGTGTTGTTAAATCTTCAACGCCTGGTAGGGTAATATCTGCAAGCGTAAAGGCTAAATGATATTGCTCTTTAGTTTCCTCTACACTATTCCACAAACGCGCTCTGTAGTTAGGATCGAAAACTATTTTAACCCCTGCATCTTTAAGCTGCTTTACCAATTTCCAAAATTGCTCGCGTGCACTTTCTTCAATTATTGCTAATGAAATTCCTGAAAAGAAAAACATATCACCTTGGCTAAGCTGCTCGAGTGCATCAGCATCTAAAAAATCAACAACCTTTTTAGCTGCAGAATCATTGCGCCAATAAATAAAGCTACGCTCACCATGCTCATCAGTTTCTATGTAGTACATACCAGGTACTTTGGTGTCGTGAGCAAATACAAGTTGCGTATTTATTTGTTCACTTTCAAAGCGTTCTAGCATTTTTTTACTTAAATTATCTTGACCTAAAGCCGTAACAACCGAAGTAGTAACCTCTGGGAAGCTACGTTTTAAATACACTGCAGAATTATAAACATCGCCTGCAAATGATTGGTGTAGTGCGCCTGCGCTCATAGCTCTAAGCTCGACCATGCATTCACCGATAAAGTAAATATTTTTCATCTTGGAAGTTACCCTATGTAGTTAACTGCTATGCACTTATACAAAATATGTTGGCATAGCAGTTATTCTCTAGATTATTGAGGCTTTTTAAGAGGTTCTATTTTTGGAATTAAAATCCAAACAGCTGCCATTGCAATAATGGCTAAAGAGGCACCAATAATAAATGCTGGCGCGTAGTTACCATCAGCAGTAAGAATAGGCACAAGCGATGTAAGACCTACAGCACCCAGTTTTGCCGCCATACCAGAGAAACCTGATAATGTACCCACTGCTTTTTTACCTAACAAATCACTTGGTAGTGTTTGCACGTTACCAATGGCAGTTTGAAAACCAAATAATATAACCGCCATAATTAGCACTGCTGTCGTTGGTCCACCTGGATTTGCCATTGCAAGTAACGCAGGTAACATAATTAAACAGCCCAGCGTAATAGTGAGCTTACGTGTTTTATCTGTGTTCCAGCCGGCTTTGAGTCGATTTTGAGCCAATAAGCCACCAAACCAAGCGCCAAACATTGCACCCACATAAGGAACCCAACCGTATATGCCGATAGACTTAACGTCCATGCCATACACTTCGTTTAAGTAAATTGGGATCCAAAAAACAAATAACCACCAAATAGGGTCAATGGCAGCAGAGGCAATAATTACGCCCCAGCTTTGTTTACGAGATAAAAGCTCTTTTGTTGAAGGATTATATTCTTCTTCATCTTCACCAGTAACATCGCCGTTATCATCAACACGTCTTTGACCTGTTAAAATATATTCGCGTTCTTGTGCCGTAAGCCAAGGGTGGGAGCTAGGCGGTGCTTTTACTAAAATTAACCAAGGCACTAACCAAAGAAAGCCCAAAACACCAATAACAACAAACACCATTTGCCAGCTAAAATAAATCGTTAAGTAAGCTATTAAGGGAATAGCAATAATGCCACCTATAGCAGCCCCAGAGTTAAAAATACCCTGTGCTAAGGCCCGCTCTTTAGTTGGAAACCATTCAGCATTGCCTTTGGCCGCACCTGGCCAGTTACCGGCTTCTGCTACGCCTAAAATAGCGCGAAAAATACTAAAGCTAAGCACACCTTGAGCAAATGCATGCGCAATCGTTGCAATAGACCAAACTCCTATTGATAAAACAAAGCCTAAACGAGTACCTACCCAGTCAAATACTTTACCAAAGATGGCCTGACCAAATGCATAGGCAAATACAAATACAATAGAGATGTTAGCGTAAATTTGTTTACGCTCTAATGCAGATTCATCAGGGAATAAATCTTCAACAATGTCCGGCCAAAGCACACTAAGCGCTTGGCGATCGATGTAATTAATGATGGTAGCAAGCGCAATTAATGCGATAACCCACCAACGTAAACCTTTAAGTTGCATAGTTATTCCCCAAGAAAATCTTCACGAGCTGGACTAAAGGTATCGATTAAAATACCGCCTGTTGGGCACGTCGCACCATGATCTACAAATGGCGGAATAAAACAACTGTCCCCTGGTTTTAATATTTTAGTAACACCATCAATATTAAAATGAAACTCACCTTCAACTACATAAGTAACTTGTGAATGACGGTGTGCATGGTTATAACCAATAGCGCCTTGTGCAAACCAAATTTTTACCGCCATCAACTCTTCGTTATAGCCTAACATTTGACGTTTCAAGCCATTTCCTAGGTCTTCAATTTTAGTCTCGTTACCAAATGAAAAATGTGCGCTTTGCTTTTGCATTCTGTTTACTCCTGATTATTTTTCATCGCATAAACGGCTAGTCGGCCATTTAAGGTGAACTCTTTATTTTTAAATGTGAATGTGTTGTTGGTTGCGTTTTGTGCTTTATTAATAGCCACTAAATAGGACTTGCCTTTAATATCAAGTTCAACAAGTGTTAAATCGCCTTGCTGGCTATATTCAAGCTTTGTAACTCTACTAACAGCCTCTAACGTATATTCTTTACTCGGGTTGTATTCACCGTGAGGCTCTAATACCGATACAAACGTATGCTTTTTTTGCCCGTTTACGCGGCGAATAAAGCCATTTTCGTTGCGTAAATTAAAGTTAGGATCGTTTGCACCTATTTGAGTAAACAAAAAAGACTCATCACCTTTGACTAAGCTTGTTTGGGTGTAAAAGCGCCCGTTGTCGTTTAGCCACGTTACTTTAGCTAACCCATTTTTGGGTTTTGCTTGCCCTTTAAGCCACAAGTGCTGATAGCCATTTTTAGAACCCAGTGCAGCTAATTGTGTTGTGTTAGCACGCAGTGCAAAGCTGGTATCTATAAGTTGACCTTTGTAGTGAAGCGGTAAATCGAACTGGTGTTCAGCCTGTGCTGTAACGTCAAATACATCAAGCGCAACTGTGCTATCAAGATCTGGTACGTTAATTAAGGCAAGTGTTCGCGCTAGCTCAACCCCTTTATATGCAGTGCTTATTTCACCACTTGAGACTGTGCCCAAGTTAGATGTTTCAAAAAAATTAAGTGTTGGGGCATTGCGATTACCAACACTCACACTGGCATTAAAATGGCTTGTTTCATCCACTACAACCGTATTATGAGCAACCGTTTGTTTAGCGTAGCTATTATTTTCTGGCAGGTAACGGCCGCCGTATTTAGCTTCTACATTTAAAAAACGGGCTGCGCCATAATCAGATACAATTTCATTACCGTGGTCGTAAAACTGCCACGTTAACTTATCAAAATGACCGTGCCCTAAACCTTGTGCAGCAGGTTTAAACAGTAGTGCTTGATTGCCACCCACTTGCGTTCGCATTACAACTAACGCACCTTGCTTACCGTCGTTACCATCGCCAAATGCGGCCGATTTAAACTCATAAGGTGTTGCTAAACCTTTATCCAGCGCCTGCGCCACTTTTAAACCATCACCGGATAAAATGATTTGCCCTTGTTGTTTAGCAATATCTAAATAACCGGTGTCATTTGTTAAGCTATAAGCAACAGTTACGCCATGGACAAGCTCAATGGTATCAATTCCTTTACTCTTAATCGCATCGTTAATAGGGAAAAACAAACCGTTGTAGCTAAGTTGAATTGTCGTATCAATTGCTTTTAGCAATATACCATCTCGATGCTCGGCAATTTTTCGCTCAGGCTCATTGTGAGCAATCGCTTGGGCAAAAGTGACAAATGGTAATAACGCAAAACGTTGATAATAAGGCCCTTCGTTATAATAGCCTTGCGGTGAAAACAACAAATCAAGTTGCTTTAAAAAACCTCCTTTGCCTGACTTATCCAAATCATACAATGCTTTTTCAACCCATTCAGGCTCATTCATTACATAACCCGCCATACCTACGCCAGCTGTTGCCCACGTGCCATGATTATGTACTTTATTAAACGTAGTTGGTTGCCCTTCGGATAGAAATAAAGCAACTGGACGTAATAACTGTTGCTCAATGGTATTGATCTGTTGATCCGTTAATGCATCATGAACCAGATCATAGGCCTGAATGGTATACACCAACCACATTGCTTCATTTAAGCTTTGCCAAAATAATTTACCTGGATTTTGGGACTTTACTTTACGCTTAGGGTGCACATCTAAACTAGGATACAACGCGGCGTATTGCAGTAACATGTCACGAACGTAGTCAGCATATTTCTGCTCTTGGCTAAGCTGATAAATGATCCCTGCTCGGTACATTAGTTGATAATTCTTTTTATGGCGTTCATGGGTGTAACCACCGCCGCCATCTTTAGGCACGGGCACCACACTTGGAAATGCTATTTCTTGATCAACTTGTGATTTTAAACTGTAATAACGCTCACTAAAATGACCTTTGCTATCAAGAGCGCTGCGCATTTTTATAACATCATTTTGCGTGATCACTAAATTAGGATGTGCGGCCAATGAGCTAAACGAGGCAATAGCAAGCACAACCGACATAACCCCCGCTGTTAATTTTGTTTGTAAGCTTAATAATGACATCAATAACACTCCACTAATTATTAATTTACCTGAACTCTGATTAAGAAATTTACAATTCAGAGCTTAGGTTAAATACTTTATTGTTTTTTAAAATGGCCGTGTGCGGCCCTGCAACTCTAAGCTCAGTAACACTTGGCTCATCAGTGCTATCAAAGATATTGTTAATGATCGAAGTTTTTGGCTCACCGACTGTATGCTCAACAATAACAGGAGCTGAGTTAACAAATGTATTCTTATTGATATTAGTAACTTGCACACCATGGACGAAAATACTGGCATTACGTTTATTGCGTTTCCCAAGCCCTACATTACTTAGCGAATTATTCGTCATTATAAAGTGAGGACCAAAAGTACTTTCATCTGTGCCACCGCGATAAAGCGTGACTAAGCTACCGCCGATATTGCTAAAACTATTATCACTAAGGGTTACGTAGTCAGCGTTGTATATCCCTAAATCTTCAGTTTCGCTGTCAAGGCGTAAAATATCGCCAGATACTCCATCGAATTTATTATTAATTAGTGTTATTTCATCCGCCAGCGCACCTTTACCTGTTTTGAAAAAATCAAAAGTGTGGTTAATATCAAGGTTCACTAAGTGAGAATTCAGCATGATCAAACGATAGTTATCGACCATCCCCCACTTTTGCGTTCTGATTACAGTATTACCAGCCGAATCGGGACTACTTTGCCCTGAAATGATTAGCCCATCGAGCTTTAAGCTCCCACCGTCGTGTATTTCAAATAAGCTTGAGCGTTGAAATGTGAGGGTCGCTTTTGCTTGTTGGCGAGCCTTAATTGTTAATACTTTATCAATAACAACCAGTTTAGAAACATCAAACTGACCTGATTCAAGCTCAAGGACATCCCCCGATTTAGCCAGCTCTATTGCAGTTAATAATGACTTAGCTGAACCCGATACAGCATGTGTTTTACCTGAGTCAAAAGCGATAACCGCTGGCACTTTTGGATACCAAGTTACACCGGTCTCTTTTTTTGCTATCACTTTTAAATCGGCTTTCGCGCCAACCGCAGGCATATTTGAGGTAGGGTAAAGTAAACCATTTTTATTGCGCTTCATCTCAACTGCTGTTTGTTTTACACCATACCTTAGCGCGTTAAGTACGCTTGAGTTGGCAACATTATTAGAGAATTCAATGCCACTAACATCATCAAATGCACTGAAAGGTTGCACCTGATCATCATTAATAATTAAGTTGTTTTTCATCACGCTATTAATTGGCACAGCACTTCGCTCAGCATCACTGCCCGCAGCTAATTGGATATGACGTACATTAACAAAGGTGTTGTTTTCTATTTGTGCGTTTTCTACTTGGTGATAGCGGTTAATTGGCGAATTTGGTACGCCATTCATTACTGTAAACCCACTACCAAAACGAAAGCCTGTTAGCCCTTCTAGGTAGTTATTACGAATAATTTGATCTTTATTGATAAGGCGGATACCGCCTGTATGCTCAACACCATTACCAAAAAATATATTCTCTTCTATTAGATTACCGTTACCATGGCGCATGGTAAGTGTGCCGCGTGCTTCGTAAAACACGTTGTTGCGTACAATATTTTTACCCGATTTAATCGAGATAATTTCGACTTCGCCGTTGGTTTGTTCAAAGTAATTATTATCAACTAATGTATGTGAGTCAGTAAGTGAGTAATGGCTGGTACCAATGCGGATAGTTTCACCGCCGTTAGAACCAAAGGTGGGTCTGTAACCAAAGTAATTATGATCAATTTGATGATAGTTTTGCTGACTTTGCTTGCTATTTAAACGCACTGCCAGAGTCACCCCTTTGTTACGCTTGCCAACGAGATGATTATGATCAAAACGGTTATGTTTGCCATATAACGCCACCCAGTAATCAGATTCACGTTTATCTGGATTATTGTAATTATCAATAACCATTTCGAAAACGCGAGAGTGGTAGGCTAGTTCATTTTTATTACGACGAAATTCAATGGCCGCCGACGTTGGCGTGTAGCCGTTTTTAAAAACTAAACCACTTGCTTGAAGATATTGCCCTGCAAGGCGCAAGTTAGACTGCCCAGATAAAATAACTTTACCTTTCGTTTGTGCAGTCAACTCAATAGGAGACTTTTCTGTACCTTGACCTTGAAATAAAATCTCAAAGTCTGTCCAAGTACCATTTTTTAGAATAACTTTATCACCCGCTTTTAAGGCTTTGGCAATATCTGTGTAAGCTTGTTTGTTGTCAACAAAGTAGTCTTTGGCTGTTGTCGCTGTTGAAATACAACCAAGGATAACTAGGCTTAATTTTATTATAGTTAAATTAATCAATCGCATAGTTAACTCTTTTTTAAACTAGGATAGGCAGATAAACCAAAAGAGCATTCTGCATCACCAACTTTATAGTGTGTGTTGGCGCTAAATAATCCGGCTATTTAGCGCCTAAAATTTACAAGAATTACTTGTCTAATTTTTTAAAGTAGTCGAAGATCTCCGGTACATTTCCTTGAGCCATACCCGCATCAAATGCAGCTTGCAAGTTAGCCGATGAGCCTTCGGCAATTTTAGACACAGTTCCTAAGTCTTCTACCATCTGTAAAAAATAACCTAAGTCTTTGTTTGCATTTGCAATTGAGAAACCTAGATCACTTACACCATCAACTGCATAGTTTTTGCAGAAATGCATAAATGGGGAATTTGACGGCCCAGTTGACATAATGTCGAACAACTGTTGACGATCAACACCGGCGCGATCTGCCACAGCAAAAGCTTGCGACATAGCGCAAACCGTTGTCATACCCATAAAGTTATTGATTAATTTAGTTGTATGACCAGCACCTAGCTCACCTAAATGAAAAACATTTTCGCCTTGCTCTTGTAGAACAGGTTTAACTTTATTAAATGTTCCTAAATCACCTGCAGCCATGATATTTAACAAGCCATCTTTTGCATGTGCAGGAGTTCGACCTAATGGTGCATCAATCATACCCACGCCTTTTGCAGCGAGATCGGCACCAATTTTCTTGGTCGAAGCAGGAATTGATGTACCAAAGTCTATTAATACTGAATCTGCTTTAAAACCAGCAAGTAAACCATCTTCTGCGTAAACAACTTTTTCAACGATTTCTGATGTGGTTAAGCACAGCATCACGATATCAGCTGCTGCTGCGAGCTCTTTCGCGGTTGACACTGTTTTCGCTCCACGTTCAACACATGCAGCAACCGCACCTTTATTGAGGTCCATTACAATCAGCTCATAGCCTTTATTTTGTAAATTTTCGACCATATTACCGCCCATAAGGCCTAGTCCGATAAAACCGATAGTTGGTTTAGACATGAATAACTCCTAAATTGTTGAGCGCTTGTTTTCACGCTATTCGTTAGCTTAGTAACAGTGACCCGACTTCGCTTTATTAGCTCCTATGAGTTACTCCTAACATGGCGTAACTCTAGACTTTATACTGATGGGTAAGCAGCTTAAATTAAAAATTACCAATCAGATTATAAAAACAGTATTATTTGACGACCAATTTGTCAACCAATTTAACAAAACCACTCAAAAAAGGTAATGAAAAAATAACTAAACTAATAATAAAATCAGATTAAAAACATCATAAAAATCAAATAAAGCAATTAAAAACAGATAATTAGATAACAAAGCAAAGAGTCAAAGCCATTGTTTCTTAAAGATTTACAATAGAAATTAAATTGGTAATAACAAGCGGCAATTCAGCAAGGTAAGATTTACCAATTTAGCATTAGTTAATTTTTATCGAGAGCTAAACAAAGTAAAACGGGGTTAATGCTAATTTCAGGATTAAAATTTGTTCTATCTAGGGGTGATTAAATCGCGACGTGAGGTTTGTAATCGAGCAGGCTCGGTAACTACTCCTGCGTTACTCTAGGGCGTGTTGACCTTTGTGGATTGAAATCTGTTCAATCTAGGGGCGATTTAATCGCGGCGCGAGGTTTGTAACCTAGTGGGCTAAGTAAAAACCGAGCAACAAAGAGTTAATCGTCCCTAGAAAGAACCCAAAGGGCAGCGCATGTTTGGCATTTATGCTGCGTTATCGCCTATT
>NZ_JACJEM010000079.1:0-14837 GCF_014164085.1 Pseudoalteromonas sp. SG45-5
CAAGGGCCTTTACTGGTGATACCACAGGCTATGGCGAGTCGCTCGCTAACACCCAATTTCATTAAACTGCGTACTTTGGTGCGAGGTTTACGCCATTGCCGCCAGTAGCACATTCTTATCCTACGACGGATCCAATGATCTAAATCCACTGTTAGTTGATAAGCGTTGGCTATTAGGTAGTAGTGTCCCCAGCCGCGTAAATACTGCGTGAGTTTATGAATTTGTAGGGTCATTGAGATCCCCCAGTTGCGGTTAGTGAGTTCTCTTACATTTGCTTTAAATTTCTTTAGCGCCTGTTCGTGGATCTGCACTTGAGCGTAATGTAGTGGTCAACTAATTTTGGCCACCCATTAAGAAAGAAATATTATACTGTTTACATACAGAGTTGTATAAAACCAAATTGGGCTTTTTTTATGCCGTAGTTTTATTAAAAACGCCCACTAATGTTAAACTACAAAAAATTTAATTACTTAATATTACCATGGCATTTTACCTTCCTTTATTACACCCTTATTTTAAGCAGATTGAAATTGGCGATACGCTAACATCACTTTGGAGTGGGTGTGGCAGTATTGTGCAGTGCCAGCTAGATGATGAGCCATGTGTAGTTAAAGCTATTAAAATACCCCGTTATATAAACCATCCTAAGATTAAGCAAAGCGAATTTGCACTTAAAAGAAAGCAGCATTCTTATAATGTTGAATACACTTTTTATAAGCTGTATAGCCAGCATTTATCAGCGCATGCGCAAAGTATTGAATGTATAAGCGCAATTAATAAAGATGATGAGTATGCGCTGGTATTTAAAAATTTCACCAAGCATGGCTTTGTTCAAGCAAGAAGCGAACATATAAAAGCCATATTAAAGTGGCTAGCGCACTTTCATGCGTTTAACTTAAATAAACCCGCTGATGGTTTATGGCAGCAAGGTAACTATTGGCATTTAAGTACGCGACCAGATGAGTTTAATAAACTAAAAACTAGCGCCAACAAAAAGTCCGATATTAAAAACGCTGCGCATAAAATCGATGAGCAGCTACAACGTTGTGAGTATAAAACCCTGATCCATGGCGATGCGAAACTCGCTAACTTTGCTGCTAAATTAGCGACTAGTGAACGCAGCAAAATACTCGGGTATGACTTTCAGTATATAGGTGTGGGCACTGGAATAGTTGATGTAATGTATTTTATGACTAGTTGCTTAAGTGATACACAATTACACGAGAGCGCTGATGAGTATCTTGCATATTATTTTGATAGCTTAAAAACAGCTATTACGATTTATCAGCCTAAAGCACCTGCTGATAAAATAGCTAACGACTGGATCGCTTTGTGGCCTGCAGCTTGGGCTGACTTTTATCGTTTTTTAGCTGGCTGGAGTCCTGAGCATCAAAAAATAAATAGCTATATGCTCAAGCAGGTAAACAACTGGTTAGCCGCTAACATTTAATAAAAAGTCCATGTTAGCTACTTGCATAAATATCAAGCAATAATGTGTATTTAGGTACGATGTATGAAAATCTCTTTAAAATTACAGGTCAAATGACCTTTTTTAATATAAAATACCGCTAATTATTGTCTTAGTAGGTTTTTATCATGGCTATTCACGTTATTACTCATCCTCTTGTTCAACATAAACTTGGTTTAATGCGCGCACATGGCATTAGCACTAAAAGCTTTCGTGAACTGTGCTCTGAAGTTGGCACATTATTAACCTACGAAGCTACTAAAAACCTTCCGCTTGAAGACAACGAAATCACCAGTTGGGACGGTAACAAATTAAACGTACAACATATTAAAGGTAAAAAAATTACCGTAGTGCCTATTTTACGTGCCGGTCTTGGTATGATGGACGGTGTAATGCAATTATTACCGGCTGCTAAAGTAAGTGTTGTAGGCCTGCAGCGCAATGAAGAAACACTAGAGCCAATCCCCTATTTTGAAAAGTTAGTAGGTAATATTGAACAGCGCTTAAGCTTGGTTATTGACCCAATGCTTGCAACAGGTGGCTCAATGATTGCCACTATCGACATGCTTAAAAAAGCAGGTTGTAAAGAAATTAAAGTAATTATACTTGTAGCGGCACCAGAGGGCGTTGCAAAAACACTTGAAGCTCACCCAGACGTAGAAATATTTACTGCATCAGTAGACAGTCACCTGAACGAAAAAGGATACATAGTGCCTGGTTTAGGTGATGCCGGTGATAAAATATTTGGTACAGTTTAGGAGGGGTCAGTGCAAAATAATGCCACATTTTCGATAAAGACTATTTTAACAGGTGCGCAAATGCTGTTTGTAGCGTTTGGTGCATTGGTGCTTGTGCCGCTATTAACAGGGCTCGATCCGAGTGTGGCATTGTTTACAGCAGGGTTTGGTACTTTGCTGTTTCAGCTTGTGACTAAAGGGCAAGTGCCTATATTTTTAGCCTCATCGTTTGCTTTTATTGCACCTATTATTGCTGCAGTGCAAATGTGGGGTGTGCCCGCGACTATGGGCGGTTTAATGGCGGCAGGTTTTGCGTATATGCTATTGAGCTTATTAGTGAAATTTAAAGGTGTGGCTACGCTTCATAAAATTTTACCGCCCGTAGTGGTAGGCCCTGTCATTATGGTTATTGGTTTAGCGCTTGCACCTGTTGCTGTAAATATGGCAATGGGTAAAAGTGGCGATGGTAGTGTGCAATTAATTGCTTACAACAACGCTATTTTTATTTCGATGTTTTCGTTATTGATAACGCTTGTTTTTGCAGTATGGGGAAAGGGCGTATTTAAACTTATTCCTATACTGGCAGGGGTTGTTGCGGGTTATGGCTTATCGCTTGTCTTAGGTGTTGTGCAATTTGACGCAGTAAGTAATGCACAATGGTTTGCTGTGCCTAACTTTACGTTACCAGAGTTTAAATGGCAGGCTATTTTATTTATGGTGCCTGTGGCTATTGCACCTGCAATTGAGCACATTGGCGATATGATGGCGATTAGCCAAGTCACTAAAAAAGACTTTTTGAAAAAACCTGGTTTGCACCGCACCTTGTTTGGTGACGGGTTAGCTACATCGGCAGCTTCATTATTTGGTGGACCACCTAATACCACTTATTCAGAGGTAACAGGTGCGGTTATGCTCACTAAAAACTTTAATCCAAAAGTAATGATGTGGACTGCAATTATTGCCATTGCGTTAGCGTTTATCGCTAAAATGGGGGCTGGGCTGCAAACAATACCAGTCCCTGTGATGGGCGGTATTATGATTTTACTTTTTGGATCTATTGCGGTTGTTGGCCTAAATACACTGGTTAAGTCGGGAGATGATTTAACCGCACCCCGTAATTTAAGCATCGTTGCGCTTATTTTAGTGTGCGGTATTGGTGGTATGCATGTTGGTGGTAGCCAATTTAGTTTAGAAGGCGTAAGTTTATGCGCTATTTTAGGCATTGTACTTAACTTGGTGTTGCCAAAAGCGGAGCCTGAACAGGCTTGATTTTGCACACACGCTAAATAGTTTGCACCATAATAGCGCATTTTAAATGCGCTATTTTTTTAACTCATTAAAATATATGAAAAAATAATATTGGTCTAGTATCTGCATTTAACTCCCAGAACGCATTGTATGCAAATAAGTTACTATGTCAGAGGTCAATATTGTGGATATAACCCCGTTTTTAGCAAAGCACCAATTGCCTTTAAAATATCAATATTTGAGTGAACATTATTTTGTTCCACTTGCGCATGACATTCTCGAATCTAAAAAAACAAATACTCCTATTTTTGTTGCTATAAATGGCTGCCAAGGCTCAGGAAAAACAACACTCGCTGATTTTTTAGTTACGTGGTTTTCTAAAAATACATCCCTTAACTGTGTCGCTTTATCTATTGACGATTTTTATTTATCTAAGCAAGCGCGTAAACAACTCGGCGAAGATGTTCATCCATTATTCGTGAGTCGTGGCGTGCCTGGTACTCACGATACTGAATTAATGAATAGCACTATTTCAAGGTTGTTAGCGGGTGATATAAATGTGCCGCTACCACGCTTTAATAAACACCTAGATGATTGCGCCCCTCAAAATGAGTGGCTAACTAATTTAAAACCTGTCGATATTGTTATTTTGGAAGGATGGTGCGTAGGTAGTGAACCGCAGCCATTATTTTCATTGAGTGAACCGCTTAACGAGTTAGAGCAGCTTCATGATAAAGATGGCGTTTGGCGCCGCTGTGTAAATAGCTGTTTAGCAAATGAATATAAAGCCGTTTTTAACCTAATTGATTATACCGTTATGCTAAAAGCGCCGAGTTTTAGTGATGTTTTTACATGGCGACAAGAGCAAGAACAAAAGCTAATAGCCAAAAAAGGTGAAGGCTCAGGCACCATGACTAACGAGCAATTGGTGTATTTTATTTCTCATTTTGAGCGTATTACGCGTGAGAATTTAAACACACTGAGTGCTAAAGCAAACGCTTTAATTGAACTTGATAGCAACCGCGATATTAGCGGTATGCACCTAACAAGTGATAACACCCTGCAACCTATTATTTTTACAGATTTGGACGGCACCTTGCTTGATCATACCAATTACAACACTAGTAATGTGAGCGAATTATTACAGCAATTACAAAGCGCATATATTCCAGTGGTGTTTAATACGAGTAAAACATTTTACGAAGTGACTGAAATTCAAAATGACTTAAACATTCAGCAGCCTTTTATTGTTGAAAATGGCGCTGCAGTTTATATACCCGATCATTATTTTGAACTTAAACCGCTTGGCTGTAAAAAAGTAGGTGCTTATTGGTGCTTTGCATTAGCTAAGCCGCTATCGCGCTTATTAAGTGACTTAGCGTCGCTCGATTCTAAATACAAAGCGCATTATAAATTATTTAGTAACCTAACCTGTGAACAAATTTCTGAGCTAACCGGATTAAGTGATGCACAAGCAAGGCAAGCACAAACACGAGAGTACTCCGATCCTCTTTATTGGTATGGCAACGACGAATTGCTCACAGCCTTTGTAAACGATGTTGAGGCACTTGGCTACGAGATAAAAATAGGCGGGCGTTTTATTCATATTGCCAAAAACACTGACAAAAGCGCTGCGCAGCAGTGGTTAGTTAAACAGTTTACCCAACATTTTAGAAAGCCTCTCACTGTCATAGCACTGGGTGATAGCGATAACGATAAGCAAATGTTAGAGCAAGCAAATATTGCCATTATTATTGCTAATCCGGCGAGTAAAAAACCGGTTAAATTATCGCACAACAAAGCACGATACTCTCAATCGCCAGCACCGCTGGGGTGGATTGAAGAAATAATATCGTTGCCGTGTATTAGCAGTATTTTACGTATTACTAAGGAGCAAACATCTCATGGCTGACTTTTACCAAAATGGCGTAATTACTACATTACATAATATTGCAGAGCGACCAATTGAAGAGCTAGAAAAAGAGTTGGTTGGGTTTAGCAAGCAGCGTCCTATGGGGCTTATATTACCGTCGTTATTTAGCGAGTTAGAAGGGCTGGCACTTAAAAACATAGTTAGCGAACTACGCGAAGTACCTTACTTATCGCAAATTACAATTGGCCTTGATAGAGCTGATGAGGCGCAATATCGCCACGCACTTGGCTTTTTTAAAGAGTTAAATCAAAACCATAAAGTACTTTGGAACGATGGTCCTCGTTTGCAAGCACTCGATAAAGAATTGCAAGCGCTTGGCGTAGCGCCACGAGAGCTTGGAAAAGGCCGAAATGTTTGGTATTGCATGGGTTATAAATTAGCAACAGCTGAGGTTGAATCGATTGCATTGCACGATTGCGATATTTTAACTTACGACAGAAGCTTACTTGCTAAGTTAATTTACCCAGTTGCGCACCCACGCTTTAACTATGAATTTTGTAAAGGCTTTTACCCGCGTACTGCAAATGGGAAAATTAATGGTCGTGTATCTCGTTTATTAGTAACACCGCTGTTGCGCTCATTTAAAACCATATTAGGCAATCGTGATTATTTAGAATACATGGACTCGTTTAGGTATCCGCTTGCGGGTGAGTTTTCGTTTAGACGCGATGTACTAAACGATATTCGTATACCGAGTGATTGGGGATTAGAAATTGGCGTACTAAGTGAAATGTACCGTAATTATTCACATAATCGTTTATGCCAAGTAGACATTGCCGATAATTACGACCATAAACACCAAGCGCTATCACTTGATGATCAAAGTGCTGGGTTATCTAAAATGTCGATTGATATCACTAAAGCCTTATTTAGAAAGCTAGCAACGCAAGGCGTTACCTTTACCAGTGAAACTATCCGCTCACTTAAAGCAACGTATTACCGTATTGGTTTAGACTTTATAGAAACCTACCATAACGACGCCATTATGAATGGTTTAACGCTTGATGTACACCAAGAAGAAAAAGCAGTTGAAATGTTTGCGCAAAATATTATGAATGCTGGTCAGCAATTTTTGGATAACCCAATGGAAGCCCCATTTGTGCCAAGTTGGAACCGCGTTGTATCGGCAATGCCAGACGTACTTGAGCGCTTAAAAGAAGCCGTAGAGTTAGATAACAAAGAATATAGTTAACCTAAGCGCAGGTTAACTAGCTTGTAAGTCAAAACAATAAATATTAGGGGCGCATGTGATTTCAGTTAGCGAACTATTTTTACAGCGGGTAGAGCAACATCTTCGAATAATTTATGACGATGTTGAGCTGCCTTTGTCAATTACTGAGCTTGCTCAGCAACTAATTACCGTTATTTTAGGCAGTAGTCCACTGCGCGACCCTACACCCCATACAAACCGATGGGATGAGCAAGACATCGTTTTAATTGCGTATGGCGATTCCATTATACAACACGATGATAGCGAGTTTGCTGTATCGAGCCCAATAGAAGCCCCGCTTAAAACACTACACCGATTTATAAAAGAGCAATGCGATAGGCAACTTAATGCACTGCATATATTACCATTTTACCCTTACAGCTCAGACGAAGGCTTTGCGGTAATGAATTACGTGCAAGTAAATGAGTCGTTAGGTGATTGGCAAGATATTAAGAATATAGCTAATGATGTAAAGCTCATGGCTGATTTAGTCATTAACCATTGCTCAAGCAGAAGCGTATGGTTTGAGAATTTTTTAAACGATTTACACCCAGGTAAAAATTACTTTAAAACAGCCAGTTTAAATGACGATTTAAGCCAAGTTGTACGCCCGCGTACCTCATCGTTATTAAATACCGTAACAACGCCAAGTGGCGAAAAAAACGTGTGGTGCACGTTTAGTCACGATCAGGTCGATTTTGATTTTGGCAATCCTGATGTACTTAAAGAGTTTGTGGGTATTATTCGTCATTACTTAGACTATGGTGTGCGCTTATTTAGACTCGATGCAGTTGCATTTTTGTGGAAACAGTTAAATACGGACTGTATAAATTTACCGCAAACCCATGAAATTGTTAGGCTATTGCGCACGCTTATTGAGCACGTAGAGCCAAGCGTTGTGATAATTACCGAAACTAATATTCCAAATCAAGAAAACCTGTCGTACTTTGGAAACGCTAACGAAGCCCACGCAATTTATAACTTTGCATTGCCACCACTATTACTGCATACATTATTAAGTGGTGACAGTACTGCGCTTAAACATTGGATGATGAGTATGCCGCCCGCACAAAACGGGACGGCATATTTTAACTTTATAGCATCGCACGATGGAATTGGACTTCGCCCAATAGAAGGGTTATTACAACCTAGCGAAGTAGCGTCCTTAGTGAGTACTACAATGCAATATGGCGGGCGCGTATCTATGCGAACCAGTAACGACGGCACACATACACCGTACGAACTAAATATTGCATTGTTTGATGCACTTCAAGGTACACACAATGGGCCCGATAGATTTGGACTTGAGCGATTTATGTGCGCTCATGCAATTATGTTTGCGCTTGAGGGGATACCTGGGCTTTATATTCATAGCTTACTTGGCACCACAAACGACTATGAACGTTTTGAAAACTCTCAACACAACAGAGCTATTAATCGCCACCGTTGGCAAGAGTCAAAATTGTTAGCAGCGATTGATGAAAAATATAGCCATCATCATAAAGTATTTAACGGTATTAAAGCGCTATTGGCTGTACGCAAAAAGCAAAGCGCGTTTCACCCTAATGCCACTCAGTTTACACTGCATTTAGCGGGGGGATTATTTGGTTTTTGGCGACAGAGTATCGATCGTAGGCAAAGTGTATTTTGTATTTATAATATAAGCGATAAATCACAAACCTTGATACTCGCTGATTTAAACTTAATAGATACACAGCAATGGTTTGATTTAGTATCAGTAAAAACAATAGAGCAAGGGCAGATGAATATTGAACTCGAGCCCTATCAAAGTGTATGGTTGAGCAATCTACAGTAATCTATTTAGTATTTAAAATATAAAACTAACTGTAAAGGGGCTTTACAGTTAGTTTTTAAGCCATTTCACTGCACGAGTTACTTTCATTTATATCCTTGATACAATCTATACGTTTTTAACTTATAAGGTTGTTCATGAAGTCTTTTTATATATTTTTCACATTGTTATTTAGCTCATTCGTATTTGCTGATCAGCCTGTTGATCTTGAAATAAACATGAAAAACACTGGCCTTGCCTATAAGCAAGCTGTTCAAGCAACGGAGCTTGCAGAATTTAATATCGCAATCGATAAGTTTATTAAGCTGGTAAAAGTAAGTAAAACCGCTAAATTTTACAAAGAACCTGAGCAGTCATTGCAAGGCCTAGATAAAGTAATAGTACAGGCTGAACGAGCTAAAAAAGCAGCTAATGAACACGGGCTCGATAGCGCGAAAGCACCACTAAAAAATATAGATAACTTACGTAAAAAATACCACGAACTACACGAGCCGCCTGGTTTTTTTGAATTATTGTTTGGAAAATAAGGAAACACAATGGAAATTTCAGTTTCAATGTTAGAAGGCCAAAAGCAAAGCGCAAAATTTGGCGATTTAGAAGTTATAAGCGATCAAAGTGTAAACGCGGGTGGTAATGCTGAGCACCCAGAACCGTTTGATTATTTTTTAGTGAGCATGGTGTTATGCGCTGGCTTTTATGCACGTAAATTTTGTGAGCAACGCGATATTTCAACACAAGGTATGACGTTAACTCAAAATAACGAAAATGTTGATGACAATGGTAAAAAGTTATTTGCTATTGAAATTAACTTACCAGAGGGCTTCCCTGAAAAGTATAAAAAAGCACTTATTGCGGCTGTTAATACATGTACAGTTAAAAAAGTAATTCAGGCTGTTCCTGAGTTTTCGGTAGTTGTTAAATAACCACCTACGTATAAAACGTAAAAATACCGCTGAGGAAAATTATAACTCAACACGCCCCAGCGGTATCACTACAACAATTCTGCTATTTTTTCTTCATCCCTTGCACTGCTTTAAAGCGAGGATTACTTTTACAAATAACGAACACGCGGCCTTTGCGTTTAACTATTTGACAACCAGCGCGCTGTTTAGCACTTTTAAGTGAACTCAGTACCTTCATGTTATGCCTCGCTTTTTCCAGATGAAAGACTCTTAAATCGACGATTAAACTGTGCAACACGTCCATCAGTGGTGACTGTTTTTTGCTTACCTGTATAAAATGGATGCGAATCACTTGATACATCAATTGGCACGTACGGATAAGTTTTTCCGTCTACCTCAACTGTGCGGCTGGATTTAATTGTAGAGCCAATAATAAAGTAAGAGTCGGCAGCGGTGTCGTGAAAGGCAACCACTTGGTAATCAGGATGGATATTTGGTTTCATAAAGCGTCTCAATAAATGTTATGTGATATTATATCATTTAATTTAACGCACTTTTTTGTTCTTTGCAAATAGTTTTAAATGCTGTGAAAAGCATCAGTTTGGCGGCTATTTACGCAAATAAATCAAAAAATAAGCACTTAGATCAAAAATGCTGGCTATTAGCGTTTAGGCTGTTATAACTATATTTAAGTTATTTAAAACACTAACAACTGCATTTACAGTAGATCACAGAGGTAATGTATGAGCGACGCAATAAAACAAGAACAAATAGATCAAGGGGTAATGGATACCCTAAGAGAGCGCGACCATAGTGCCTTAGCACAACAAGTTAACCCGCTAAGTTGCAACCATAACGATATTATCGAATTATTAGCGCATTATATGGCGCTCAGTGAGCAAGATAACGATGAGTTGTTTGACGATTGGTTTGATAATCTATCAAAAGAGCAACACACCGTATTAAAGGTATTTGAGGTGTATAGAGGGCAGTACGAACACCAAAATTAATTTTAAAATCAATAAGGTGGGCCCTATTTAGCTGCTTCAGCGAGCAAACCACCGCGTTTAAAGTTATATATGTACAAATGTTGGCAAAACCATTTGAATTTATAATATTAAATTCAAATGGAAACCCCTTCACGCACTCCTGATGTTTTAAAGATTAACACCAATTACATTAAATTAGTGATCTACTATAGCGATAAGAAAATAGCTGTTTGAAAAAGGTTATTATCTAGAGTTCAGATTACTGATAGGTTTGGAATGATAATTGCTTCTAATTATAAAAATAAAGTCGTCAATTTTTAGACACATGAGGCAAAAATGAACTTTGGAACTCTTTCTTCACAGTTATACAATGACAACAGCTATTCAAATCTTAGTAATTTAAATAAAAACACTGTAAAAACGGATGATACTGATAAAAATGCTGAGGCTAAAGCCGATACTTTATTAAATCAAAATGCTGAAAAAACAACAAACTCGCCAACAGTTACTGAAGAGACAAAGGCGGTTAGCAACAGTAAAACAGAAGATTCGAGCGACGATGCCGCAGTGCAAATGAATAAAGCAATCGAATCAATTAAAGGCTTGCAGGGTAAAATTAAAGAAATGACCAATAACTCTGATGCACCTACAGGGGAAGCTGCAGAAGAGCTAAGCAAACTGAAAAAGCAACTTGAGAGTGAGTTATCGTCAATACAGTTAACTGTGCGTAAAAATGTTTCAACTTTAATGGATTCACTTTTTTCATCATCTTCAGATAATAAACACTCAGGTTTGTTTTTTAATAACAAAGCATAAACTGACGTTAACATATGTATAAATTTAATCGTGGCTTTGTAACAGCTAAAAAAGCCACAATTATTGATTATTAGGTGTTTTTACAACCCTAAATAATAGCCCTTAATAGTCGTCCTAAATAACAGTCCGATTAATATTTTTACTTATACCCTCCCTCAATAATTCAACGTACTTATACACAATAACGTTGTCTATGCGCAGCTGAACACCTTTATGCATACCCATAAGCTACTAAATCAACGCGAGATTCAGCCAGAGTAATACCAAACTGCATAAATCTTTGATCAATTTAACGAATTAAATTGCATTATAACGTCGTTAAAAATTTTTTATTTAGAACACTAGATACAAAAATTTTTGCCTAGTTCTAGCGTAATTTTCTTAACGTTAAATAGACCCCATATATAAGCAGATTAGTATAAAGGCGTTCTTTCGTAAGTTTATCAAGCCTTGAAACTTAAATAAGTGACCTCATACCAATAGTAAGGTCATTAATTTTTAAGTGACAGTTGTAATAAGAAGTAAAAGGTGTATTTCGTAAAGCTTTAAAAGAGCTTGTTTTTAACCGATTATTTTATAAGGATAGAGCCATGACACAACGTGTAATTGAAATGCCAGATTTAGGTATGGGAACATTCCGTTTAGAGGGCGACACTGCCTATAACTCAGTAAAAATGGCGCTCGAAGTTGGGTTTCGCCATATTGATACCGCACAAATTTATGGCAACGAAGAGCAAGTAGGTCAAGCCATAATAGACAGCAATATTCCGCGCAGTGAAATATTCTTAACTACCAAAGTGTGGAATAACAAATTAAATAAAAGTGACTTTATCCCAAGCGTTAAAAAATCACTTGAAAAGCTACAAGTTGATTCGGTCGACTTACTGCTAATTCATTGGCCATCACCTGCTAACGACGAACCAATGAGTGAATACCTAACTGAATTACTAAAAGCGAAGCAGCTTGGTTTAACTAAGCACATTGGTGTTTCTAACTTCACCATTGCAAACTTAAACTTGGCTCTGCAAACACTCGACTCGCGTGAAATATTTACTAATCAAGTTGAGGTGCACCCGTATTTAACTAATACTAAATTGCGTGCGTTCTGTGCTCAGAACGATATACACGTAACGGCGTATATGCCATTTGTAGTAGGCAAAGTACTTAACGATCAAACCATTATCGACATTGCTAACAAGCACGATGCAAGCCCCGCGCAAGTTGTTCTAGCGTGGGTAAACGCTAATGGCATGACGACAATTCCATCATCAACTAAGCGTAAAAACTTAGAAGATAACTTTAACGACCACGTTAAATTAGATGATGAAGATATAGCTCGCATTGATGCTCTAGATTGCGGCGACCGCCAAGCAACACCAGAATTTGCGCCGCAGTGGGATCAGTAAACTTACCAAAAACGCAAAGTTAAACTAAATATTCTAAGGTGTAGATTATCTACACCTTAACTTTTAAAAAGGAATACACATGTTAACGGTTATAGCGGCACTGTCGTGCAAAAATATTGATGCAGATGTCATGCTTACAGCACTTGAAAACTTACAAAAGTCATCGCGCCAAGAAGTAGGGTGCTTACGTTATGAATTATCGGTAAAAAGTGATGATGATCATACAGACTATGTAGTTAGTGAACAGTGGGCGTCTAACGAGCATTTTGAAGTGCATAAAAACGAGTCTCATTTTAAAGCCTTCGGAGCGCAAATTACTGGGCTTTTAACCAATAGTAGTATTGATGTATATAAATCAATTGGTTAACAGGTATTCATTATACGGCTAATATTGTAGTTGACTGAATTACTTAAATAGGCGATGTCACTTACATCGCTTTTTATTTTTTAAGGATATTACCTATTCAGCAGATTTACTCTTTGCTGTATGCATGAATGTTAGTAATATGCGAAACTTTACTCAATTTTTAGTAATGCAGAAGCAATTATCGAGCCCGGTTGGTTACACATTTTGCGCTTAAATTGTCCTTGGATTGAACTAATCTTAATCCTAAAAGGTCAACAGATGCCATAAGCAGCTTATTTATGGATTGCAAATATTGTTTAATGTTTTCAAAAGCGATTAGGATTTATTTCTGCTCTCTTTTAGGCAGTTGCTTTTAATTAAATTCGGTTGTTGCAGTTATTTTTACAGCCTTGTTAAACCACATACATGGAGTGTTTATGCATATGTTCAAATTTATAGCTATTTTAATTTCAATTACTTCTTTAAATGCCTTGGCTGGAGAGGAGGTTAAACTTGGAGTTTTAGGTAACGTTGGAGCTGATGGTTTTTTTAGCCCAAAAATAACGTCATTTACTATTGAAAAAGTAGAGCCTAATTCACCAGCAGAAAAAGCAGGAATTGTAGCCGGACAGAAAATTATTGCTATCGAAAACTGTAAAATTCCGGGTTGTCCTGCCAGTGAAGCAAAAGAATTAATGCGAAAGGAGTCTGGAGAGATACTACAACTACTTTTAGAAAATGAAGATGGTAGCCAATTACCTTTAAAAGTTACTATGAGTGTTTGGTAAGTCTATTGAGCATGTCGATGAGGACTGATTTTAGCTTCATGTTTCGTTTTGCTACAGGGCGTAAGTACTGCACAAAGCGTGAAATCAATATGGCGTCCACTCTCATTACAAGTTTACCAAGTCTTTATTCACTTCTTCATAAAACGTTAACTTTATCAGTACTAATGCGTATTATTATACTTTTTATGTTTTTATCGTGTCCTTCTCACGCAGTTGTGAAAGAGCATTATATTGAATTTACTTTTTTAACGGAGGCAGAGCAAAAAGAATTTAGATCTAAGGCTATTAAAAGTAAGCTAGAGCTTTTGGCTAGTGAATTAGATGAAGGAAGGGAGCAATTTTTCACATGGTGTTTAGGCATTTTAGGTGATGAGTGTTGTAACCAAGGCTGGAAAAATAAGTTAGAAAAATTGATTGTCCAGCAAAGAAAAACAATAGAATCGATGAATACCTCTTGGGATGAAGACACGTCATGGAAAAGTTATATTCATAAAAATGATTTATCGTTTTGGTTTCCTGAATTGGTGAATACTGATGATGTAAGGGTTGATTATGGCAATGGTGATTTTATTTTCTTTGATAGTAGTGGTGCTAAAAAGTGGTTACTTGAAATAGCTTGTAACGAGAGCAACATAAAAGAATTAGCTCTGTGTTCATTTGAGAGTAGTGAAGCCGGCATATTGTTTAATACACCAATGAAATTTGAAGGCAATGTAAATGGTGAAGTTCCTTTAGTAATACCTGCTGATGAGCAATTAGCTCACTTGCTTATTGAGCAAAGATCTTCAATGGTAGATTTACATTCAGATGAGGGCTATTTCAAAGAAGCTGAATTTGGTTCGATTACACAATATGAAAAAGATTGGCGTATTAATTTTTACAAAGGAAATTGTATTTCATATGAAACATTTTACTTTGCACCTGAACATAAAAAATTCATATACCTTAATCATGGTCTTGGTCGATATAGTTACTGTAAGTAACCTAAATTTTTGCCTTGTTATAGACACGACTTTCTTACCTCAAAGTAGATCACTTAATAAAGTAGATTAGGGGCTGTTGATCTTTCAAGGTTAAATTTGCAGCAGTCTGTTTGGTATTTAGGCAAGGCAGAGCCTATGTAGTGTGGTTATTCCCCATAAATGGGCGATAACGTAGCATTAATGCCAAACAGGCGCTGC
>NZ_JACJEM010000007.1:0-102605 GCF_014164085.1 Pseudoalteromonas sp. SG45-5
TAGAGATTCTCAGTGAAAACAAGGCGAATTTACGCGTCAATAGCTAGCCTATTGCAAGTAAATTCAACGCAGTTAGCGCTGATAATAGCTGCTCGAGATAGATTTATTATCCAGAGTTCAGGTTAAGTAGTATTAGCTTACTTATAAAAGGCTTCAACAGTGCCTTTTCTGGTAAGTAAAAGTGGTTGTCCGCGACGATCAACTTTTGGAGATGCAAACTTTATCCAACCTTCGCTGATGCAGTATTCTTCAACATCAAAACGCTCTTTGCCGTTGAACGTGATACCAATATCGTGTTCAAAAACGTCTTCCACATGATGTGGGCTGCGTGGATTAATAGAAAGGCGATCTGGTAAAGCTGGTTTTGCGGTAGTGTCGTTCATGGTCATATTCTATATTGAATGAAGTATGCGCTATTGTAGGCAATACAAAGCTTTCGCTCAAGAGAGATAGTAGTAAATGTGTTTAAAAATGTACTAATTAATGAGTTGTGTATACAAATGAGATTGTGCTTGGAAAATATTTACAGAGGAGGTTTTGAAGATATTCGATTAAATAATTATAAAGGTAAATATATTAATGGGTTATTTCTAACCCACCAAATTGTTTAGCAATTAGATGCTAACAATGTTTTCGGCTTGTGGGCCTTTTTGACCTTGAGTAACAGTAAACTGTACACGTTGGCCTTCAGCAAGAGTTTTAAAACCGTCGCCAGAGATTGCGCTGAAATGTGCGAACACGTCTGCGCCAGATTCTTGCTCGATAAAACCAAAACCTTTAGCTTCGTTAAACCATTTTACTGAACCAGTAGTTGTAGTAGACATAATATGTATCCTAAAAAATTAATATAAGTGTGCCTGAAAAGAGGCGATTGAGCCGGAAAAAATAGTTAACTTGAGGATATCGTGCAGGATTATTACTAAAACAACTCGGTACTAACAAATAAAACAAAACTTCTTTCAAACTAGTATTTTTTTAATGGGTTATTGCTAACCCATTAAACGAAAGCAATTAGATGCTAACGATGTTTTCAGCTTGTGGACCTTTTTGACCTTGAGTAACAGTAAACTGTACACGTTGGCCTTCAGCTAAAGTTTTGAAACCGTCGCCAGAGATTGCGCTGAAATGTGCGAAAACATCAGGACCAGATTCTTGCTCGATGAAACCAAAACCTTTTGCTTCGTTGAAAAATTTAACTGTACCAGTTGTAGTATTAGACATAATAGTATCCTAAGAATTAATAAAAGTGCGCCTTAAATTAGGCAATTTAACAGGAAGAAAACATACATTTAACTGAGGATAACGCGAAGGATTATTACTAATATCAACGTGGTACTTACAAATAAATAGGGTTTTCTGTCAACCCGATGCGAGGCAGGATAACAGTAAGGTTAGACATAAAACAAGCTTTATCTGACATTTCATTTTATTTAACCCGCGGCTAAGGGGATTGATTTTTGATTTTAAAGTATTTTTATATACGAGTAAGTAAATATAAAACCCTTAATTATTAAATAGTTGACTGTTTAAAGCTTAAGGCTTTATATTGATTTTTGATAGTTAGTTACTGATTATTAAATTTATTCAAGGCGGCTTACTTTTAGAATAATACAGGGCTTTTGCGATGTATTAACTCTTATTAGGAGGTGGCAGAGAGGCTTCACGCTACTTACATCAGAGTTCAGATTACTTAAATGCAACTTCAATCATGGCTAATGCCGCGTTAAAGGATAGGATGATCACATTAGGTTATTTAGTAAAGTGGTTCTTTTGTATGTTTTTATATGTTTTTGTGTTTTTTTTTGTAAATAAATTGTACTGATTTAGATTTGTGTTCTACTTTGATTCGTACCTACTTTGGTTTAATTAAGGATAAGAATGAAAACTACATTAATTTCTATGGGTATTGTTTTAGCTTCTATATTTTCTGCGCAAGCGAGTGCAGATCAAATGGAGTGTTATGTAGATACTCAAGCATATGATCAATTTACTCCAAATCATTGTTCTGCGTTAATTTATGGTAAGAATAAAGCAACAGCAGTATTTAGAGTTATAGGTAATGGTTCTGACATTGATAGTGTTGTTTGGTCAAATGCAGCATCGTCTTGTGGTGTATCGGGTACATCATGCTCATTTTCGATAAGATCGTTCAGAGGCTATAAAGCAGAGGCGACGGTACTATATACAGATGGTACTTGGAGCAAAGTTTCTGCAACCGCTTCGTTTGAAGATGGTCGTTAATTAAAAAAATAAAATTTAATTGAATTGATAAGCGCAGCGTGTAAACGTTGCGCTTTTTTGTGCCTGACTTATTTTTGTAAAATTTTAGTCATTGTTTCTTCATCAAAATTACCTTTATTAGTCATATCTGTTTCCTATAGTGCGGCGGTTGATCTTTTTTGTGGTCACACATATTAAAAATAACCACTAAACAATGGGAATTACGGATGAAAATTAAAAAAGTCGCTACGGCAATCGCGCTAACATTTGCGTTTAGCGCAGTTAGTCATGCCGATGTACTACCGCAAAGCCAAAAAGACAGCAGCTGGTATAGCGCTGCGCAAACAAAACTAACAACAAAAACAACACAAGCGCAGGCTACAAAAACGACCAAAGCTAAAAACGTTATTTTATTTGTTGGCGACGGTATGGGTATATCAACACTTACTGCGGCGCGCATTTTACAAGGTCAGCGTAATAACCAATTTGGTGAAGAAGGCTATTTAAGCTTTGAGAGCTTTCCGTACTCAGCACAAGTTAAAACATATAATGTTGATGCACAAACGCCTGATTCTGCCGGCACAATGACAGCAATGATCTCAGGTGTTAAAACTGATGTTGGCGTAATTGGTGTAGATGAAGATATTGAACGCGGTGTGTGTTCAACAGTGGCAGGTAATGAGCTTCTTACAGCGACTGAACTGGCTGAAATTAAAGGTCTTGCAACAGGGGTCATTTCTACAGCACGAATTACTCATGCAACGCCCGCTGCAACGTATGCTAAATCGGCAGACCGCAATTGGGAAGATGTTTCAGATATGCCAGAAGATGCAGTAACGACTGGTTGTGAAGACATCGCATCGCAACTGGTTAATTTTGAAAAGAATTTAGAAGCACGTTTTGTTGGAACGGATGTAGATGGTCTTGATTTTGTAATGGGTGGCGGTCGTCGTCATTTTTTACCAAAAGATGCAGCGGCTAACTCAACGGATGCCGCAAGTACAATTGAGGGCGATCGTACTGACGAGCGCAACTTAGTGACTGAGTGGCAAACACAATACCCTGACGCAACTTATGTAATGGATCAAACAGGCTTTGATGCCATTGCCGATGATGCTACCAAAGTATTTGGTTTATTTAACGAATCCCACATGCAGTATGAAGCAGACCGCGCAAACGATGTAGCGGGTGAACCTTCACTTACCGACATGACTACAAAAGCGATTGAAGTACTTGGTAAAAACGAAAAAGGTTTTTTCTTAACGGTTGAGTCGGGCCGTATTGATCATGCGCACCACGCAGGAAATGCCTATAACGCATTAAACGATACCATTGAGTTTGCAAAAGCTGTGCAAGCTGCGGTAGATAACACCAATCCAGAAGAAACCCTTATTTTAGTGACCGCCGATCATAGCCATGTATTTACGATTGCTGGTTATCCTAAGCGTGGTAACCCAATTTTAGGTCAAGTTGTTGCGGTTGGAAAAACAACACCGAGCTTAGCAAAAGATGACATGCCATATACAACGGTTGGTTATGCAAATGGCTTAGGTTTTAGAAATTTAGGCGATGAAACAAATGCTGATGCAAGCTACGCAAGTGCCGCTGTTGCAGGGCGTGTTGAGTTAAATGGTGTTGATACAACCACACCTGGTTTTCATCAAGAAACAACCGTGCCACTTAGTTCTGAAACACACGCAGGTGAAGATATTTCTTTACATGCTAAAGGCCCAGGTGCCCAACTTGCTCAAGGTGTAATTGAGCAAAACGTAGTGTTTCATTTAATTAATCAAGCTCTTGAACTAACTCAGCAATAATGGCGGGTAACATGAACAAATTAACAGTACTTTCTTTAGCAGTAATGGTTGCCCTTGCGGGTTGCTCAAGTGATAACGATAACAACGAAAATAACATTATCGCAGTCGACAATAAAATTGCCGTGGGCTCTGAACAATGTGTTAACGGTGGTGTAGAAACACAATCAGGTGTAGATACAGACAAAAACGGTAAACTAGATAGCGGCGAAGTAACAGCAACTAATTTAGTGTGTAATGCACCAGCCACTTCGCTAACCAGCGAGCAGTTAAAATCATTGACGAGTAATGTGTGGTTTAGCGATGCACAAACAAAGCTCGAAACAACGCAGGCAGCAAACGCTAAAATTGTGACTGAATCAGGCAAAGCTAAAAATGTTATTTTATTTGTTGGCGATGGTATGGGTATTTCTACTGTAACCGCAGCACGTATTTTAGCAGGGCAGCTAGAGGGCGAAATGGGTGAAGAGCATCAACTTAGCTTCGAAACTATGCCTTTTTCTGGTTTTGTAAAAACATATAACGTAGATGCGCAAACGCCCGACTCGGCAGGTACTATGACCGCAATGGCATCGGGTGTTAAAACCGACGCAGGCGTTATTGGTATTGATGAAGCGGTTGAACGTGGTAATTGTGTATCAGGCAAAGGGCACGAACTTGTTACCTCATTAGAGCTTGCTGAAATTGCAGGCAAAGCAACAGGGATTATTTCTACAGCGCGTATTACTCATGCAACACCAGCTGCAACGTATGCTAAATCGGCAGAGCGTAACTGGGAAGATATTTCAGATATGCCAGCAAGTGCTGCAACGTGTGAAGATATTGCATCGCAACTGGTTAACTTTGAAGCCAACCTAGAAGCGCGCTTTAGTGGTGTTGATGTAGACGGTATTGATGTTGTTATGGGTGGTGGCCGTCGTCACTTTTTACCAAAAGATGCCGCGTTTAATTCAGCCGATGCAGTAAGTACTGTTGAAGGGGATCGCACAGATAATCGCGATTTAACCGCAGAGTGGAAAACGCAATACCCAAATGGCACCTACGTAATGGATCAAACGGGCTTTGATGCAATTAGCGATGATGCAACTAAAGTGTTTGGCTTATTTAACGAATCCCACATGCAATACGAAGCTGACCGTGCAAATGACGTTGCTGGCGAGCCGTCTTTATCACAAATGACCAAAAAAGCGATTAATGTGCTTGATAACAACGAGCAAGGCTTTTTCTTAACGGTTGAATCGGGCCGTATTGACCACGCACACCATGCGGGTAATGCTTATAACGCACTTAACGACACAATTGAGCTTGCCAAAGCCGTTAAAGTGGCGATGGAAAACACCAACCCAGAAGAAACATTAATAGTTGTAACCGCCGATCACAGCCATGTATTTACCATTGCCGGTTACCCTAAACGCGGTAATCCAATTTTAGGTAAAGTGGTTGGTGTAGGAAAAACAGAGCCAAGCCTTGCAGCGGATGATATGCCTTACACAACCGTAGGCTACACAAATGGTTTGGGTTACAGAGATTTAGGTAATGAAACCGATGCCGATGCTTCTTACTTAGCAGCAGCGGTAACAGGCCGCGTTGACCTAACTAATGTTGATACAACAACACCAGGTTTTCACCAAGAGTCGCTAGTACCACTTAGCTCAGAAACCCATGCCGGTGAAGATGTGGGTGTTTACGCAATGGGGCCAGGTGCTCATCTAGTAACAGGGACAAACGAGCAAAGCTTTTTATTCCATGTAATGGATTTTGCAGCTGATTTTGTAAAAGCTGCCGATGAAAAAGTAGCGCAATAAATACCGGCTAGTTATAAATTTAGTTAAATATATCTAAATAAAGAAACCCGTACATTGTGCGGGTTTTTTGTCATTAAACTGACATTTTTAGTGGTTATGTTATTGCCATAAACTTGAAATATAAATAAGAGATAGCTCAATGAAAAAAGCGTTATTACTAATTGCCACGCTTGTAAGTACAAGTAGCTTAGCCTCGCAGTGCGATATCAACCCAAATATATTAAAAGCAAATTACAGTGTAACCAATACAGTCACTCATTCTGTAAAAAGTACCGCAGCGGCTAATAACAAGCCTGTCAGTCAGTCGCTCAACCTTTGGCGAAACCAGCAACAAGTTGCCCATGAAAATGATGTAATGACCGAGCTTTGGCAGCATCTAGCCAATAATCAAATACGCCCAATACGTTACTTTAATGCTCAGCAACGCGGTATTGAATATCAACCATCTGAAGTACGCGGCGTACAAAATTGGAGTGCTAAAAGTCAGCTGGTGGATAACCACTTAATCGAAAAAATGACCTTAGTAAGCACACAAGGCAAAGGCTGTGATGAAGTGAAAAACTATACACTGAGCGAAAATGGCAACGACTTTAACCTCGCCTTTTTTACGCATTCAAAATTAGTTAAAACATTTAGTATTAGTAATAAAAAAAGCGAAACAACTACCTTGCTAAGCCTTAACAATGTAAGCACTGATGTGCCATTAATTACTGCTCAATTTGCACAGTGGGATCGCTTTCAAACCACCGATTACGCCGACATTGGCGATAACGAAGGTGACCCGTTTTTAGCTAAAATGATAAACCTAGGTTTTATTGAACACGGCGCAACTGGCTTTTATAACCAGCAGGGCGAGGCTATTCAAGGCGGGCATCACCACTAGTTTTTAAATGTAGTAGCTCATAGCTAAAAATGACAGGCTGCTATGAGCTACAAGTAGGTATTCAACGAGTTAATACAAGTCACTGCGACAAATTAAGCTTGTTAAGCAATTTTCCTCTTACTTCCAAAGCTACCCACCTTTCGCATGGCATTTAAAGTTGGCAATAATTTATACTCTTTGATATTAATAGAAGCCCATGCAATAGGGGCGCTTTCTCGTAAATGTAAGGAAGTAAACTCTGATAATGTTGTTATAAAGATAGGTGAATATGATGAGTCCTAATAAATCTAAAAGTTCATTAGTGGTTGGTTTGACACCTGAAGGGTATGAAATACCAGACTTGAGAATGACGAAGCCTACTTTTCATTTTGCCAAAGATAGTAGCGGTTCAATGTTGATTCAAGATATTGATACCGTCAAACTCAATCGTTCGCGAAGGATTAATTATTTCGTGCCAAACAACATAGGAATTTTAATGAGCGTAAGCACTAAAGCTTCAAGTCGAGCGAAAGAAATTTTTGACCGAAAATTTAAAAATATTAGCTATGAATTGGATATTACTAAGCTAACTGGAAGTAAAAAAGATGCAATAAGTACTATTTCCCAAGACGTTTATGATTATATCGAAGAGGTTCAATCTGCAATCGTCTTTGCTTATACTGCTTTAGAAGCATTTGCTAATCTAAGCATTCCTCATGGACACACTTACAAAGCTAAGAAAAACTCGAAAGGTATTATAGAGTCATACGATAAAGCAGCCATCGAACGCTGGCTTAGTTTAAAAACAAAGATTAAATATATCCTTCCAGAGTTGTATGGAACTAATAATGTAGAAAAGCAAAAATGGTGGGGGCAGTTTGTTACTCTTGAAGAGTATAGAAATGAGATAATCCATCAAAAATCTATCGGCGCAACTGAGTTTTATAAAGCATATTTCAAAGACTCAATTTTTAATATTATCAACTGTATAGAGCCTGTAATATCATTTTTCTACGTTGCGCATCAGGCCAATGGTAAAACTAATGAGGTTTGGCCTTGGTTAAAAGATCATGTTGATATCCCTACTGTAGAGTTTCAGAAAAATCAATTCGAAGTTATTGGGAATGTTCATCAGGGCTTCAAGTAAAGTGTTATAAAAGTGCTTTAAACTACATAAAAACCGTTGGCTACGTTTCGCTTTACTTTACTGTTTAGCCAACAGTTTATGTCCAATTGAGTGGGCGCTATCAATTTATGCTAATAGTGCAACCCAACTATCTGACTTTATTCAAGATGAGCATCATCAGGCTTTTTAGGTTTACTCTCTACTTCTGTTAAGCCGTCTTCGCAGTCACCGCTATCGCAGGTATTTAAATCGCTTTGTGCTTGTTTATCTTGTTGCAGTACTTGTTTTAAATCTTCCATGCGTTGGCGAACTGCTACGCCGTAGCTGGCGTCGTCTCCCCATAATGCAGCAAGTTGCAGTACCGCAGCGCGGTCGTGGTCTCTAAACAGCTTACCAGCACGCTCTGCATCTTGCTTAGTGTTACCTAGTAACTCCAGAGCTTCTACGGCAAGGTTAATAGCTGAATCGACGGTTTCACGGTTAAACGCATCTGCTTTTAAATTAAGTAACTGATACGCATGGCGGCGGTCGATTGCGCGAGCAACTATTTTAAGCTGCGGGTAGTTTTTATGCGCAAGCTTAATTATCTCAATGGTTTTATCGGGGTTATCAATTGCAATTACCAGCATTTGCGCGGTGTGTGCGCCTGCGGCTTCAAGGAGTTCTTGGCGTGCGGCATCGCCATAAAATACAGTATTGCCAAAACGGCGTAGTAATTCTATTTGGCTAGGGCTATGGTCAAGTACGGTAATTTCGTAGCCTTGCGCGTGCAGTAAACGCCCCATAATTTGCCCAAAACGTCCGTAGCCCGCGATAATTACGTGCTTAGCGGTGCTAATTTGCTCTGGCTTATCAAACTCAGGCAGAGCACTGCTGCTGCGTTTTTGTATTTGCTCATAAACCATAAGTAGTAACGGCGCTATTAGCATTGATACCGCCACAACTAAGGTAACAAGGCTGGTTTGCTCGGGCGTTAAAATACTTAAGGTGGTGGTTACGCTTAAAAGTACAAAGGCAAACTCACCCCCTTGGGCAAGCGCTAGGGCAAATAATAACTGCTGTTTACTGTTAATTTTAAAGGTAACGGCAAGGGCAAATAAAATGCAGGCTTTAACTACTATGAGTAAAACTACTAAGGCAATAACGGTACTAAACTCGTTAAATAGCAGTTCAAAGTTAATTGATGCGCCAACAGTTATAAAAAACAACCCTAACAGTAAGCCTTTAAAGGGTTCTATGTCGGCTTCTAATTCGTGTCTAAATTCACTTTCGGCAAGTACAACGCCTGCTAAAAAAGTCCCCAGCGCAGGCGATAAACCAATACTTTGCATAACCAGTGCAATAGCGACCACTAAAAAGAGTGCAAAAATAGTAAATATTTCACGCATGTGTGTTTGAGCAATGTATCTAAATAACGGGGCCGATACATATTTACCGCCGGCAATAATAGCGGCAATAACCGCAACCGATACACATACTTGTTGCCATACAGGCCAGCTTGCAATAATCGAATCGCTGATTTCTTTTGTGCTAGTTTGCGGGGCAAATGCGAGCAGTGGTAATAAGGCTAAAATAGGGATAATTGCGATGTCTTGAAACAGCAATACCGAAAACGCGTTTTGTCCGGCTTCTTGCTTTAGCCAGCCTTTTTCTTCAAGGCTTTGCAGCACAATAGCGGTAGAGGAGAGCGCGAGCATTAAACCAATGGCGAGTGCGGTTTGCCAATGCATGGCAAAAAACCAATAACAAAATGCAAATATAGCCGCTGCCGATAGCACAACCTGTAAGCCGCCAAGCCCTAAAATAGAGTGGCGTAATGTCCATAAACGCGAAGGTTGTAGCTCAAGGCCCACTAAAAACAGCATCATTACTACGCCAAATTCAGCAAAGTGCATTACATCTGTTTGATCGCCCACAACACCGAGCGCATAAGGGCCAATGAGTATTCCGGCAATTAAATAACCTAATACTGAGCCAAGTCCGACTCGTTTTGCAATAGGCACAGCGACTATGGCTGCTGCTAAGTAAATTAAAGCAATTTCTAACACGCGTTTATCCTAAGTTAATTTATGCTCAAAGTGCTTGAGCATAAATAGAATGACTTAGGTTCTTGTAAAATACAATAATTTATAGAGTTGAAAGTAGCTATTTGAGATTGATTTAATGCTTAAGCTTAAATGTTTAGTATTAATCGTCGAGCTTTACTGAACCAGAGATATTATCAATACTTACATCGCCAGAACCTGCTTCGATAATAGCCAGCCCTTTGGCATGATTAACGCGAATATCACCAGAACCGTCTTCAATAGTGACACTGGCATCAACATGCTCAATGATTATATCGCCAGAGTTGTCGTCTACATTGACTGCGCCACTTACATTATTAATAGCCAAGTCACCTGAGCCATCTTCAACGGTTAAAGTGCCGCCTATATTGCTCACGTGCATTTCGCCCGATCCATCGTCAATAACTGCATTGCCACTTACATTGCTAATATGAATGCTGCCAGAGCCGTCGGTTAATTCTAAATTACCTGCGATATTTTGAAAGTTGACTTCACCTGAGCCATCGTCAACAGTTAAGTTTTTAGCGCTGTTAATGGTTAAATCTCCAGAGCCGTCTTTTACATCAATATTGCTTTGCATCGCAGTGATAGTTATATCGCCAGATCCATCATCAATGTCTAAATTTAGTGTGCTTGGCACAGTAACCACTAAATTAATACTTGGCGATTGGCCACTGTAAAAGCTAATCCCATTACGGCTTTTATTTTGGGCAACAAGCTTTGCTTGTTTACCATCTTGCTCTAGCGTTAGCTCATATTCATCGTTAATGTCGGCTGTGTAGATAGTGGCATCAACACTTATGCTGCTGGCCGTTTTTGAGCCTTTTATTTCAAGGCTACCTGCGCCGCTCAAAACATTTAAATACTCAAGGTTGTTGCTTGGCAGTGTAAGTTGTTGCGTCTGTTTTACCGATGCAACGCTTGGCGATATGTGAAATACACAGCCGCTTAATAATAAAATACCGCTAATAAGTGAAAGTGGTTTTGTAATATTTAATACGCTTGATGAGCTCATGGTTATTCCTTTGATATTTATTGTTTGTATTTGTATAAACAATATAGAGCAAAAATGAGACCGAAATGTAAGTTATTGTTTTATATGGGGTGGTGATTTTTTATAAAAGCTGGAATACTAATAAGTGGTTAAAATAACTAACTATTAATAAAAAGGATGCATAAAGCATCCTTTTTATTATTCAACTTTGCTTTGTGTTTTTAAAAGCTGTAAGTGATATTACCGTATAAAAAGCGGCCATCTAAGCTGTATGGTGCATACGGTGTGTACGGGAATATTTGACTAAAGGTTGAGTAACCAATGTTGTCGATAGTCGCTTGTGGGTACTGATCGAACAAGTTATTGGCACCAACTGCAAATTTCCACTCATCATTAGGGCGATAAGCAACTTCAAGATCGGTTATCCATTTTGCATCTAGATATTCATCGCGATCGCTGGTTGTTGAAATATCAGCAACTTCACCATAGCGTGTAGCCCGTAATGTGGTTTGCCATTCGTTAAAGCTCCAAACCGCCGATAAGTTTAACTTGTTATCGGGTGTTCCTTCTTCAAAGCGGCCCACTTCACGCCGTGCAAATACAACGTAGTCGTCACCTAGCGAATTAAGTTGCTCAGGGTTATCGTCAACGTGGGTTACTTCGGTGTCGTTAAAGTTAGCGGCTGCGTTTAAGCGTACGTCGCCTAAGTTATCTAGCTCTAGCAAGTAAGTTGCAACGATATCTACACCTTGCGTACGAGAGTCAATGGCGTTAGTGAAATAGCGCACGCTTTCGGTGTTTAGCTCACCCGCGTTAGCTAAAATTTCTTGCACAGCTGAGCCTGTTAAGTTTTCAGACAAAACAATACGGTCATCAATATCAATGCGATATGCATCAACGGTTAAGCTAAAATTACCTTGGGTGTATACAAAGCCAGCGGTGACGTTTACTGAATCTTCTGCGTCTAGCTTTTTAGCACCTAGTGCTTGTGCAGCTGGCGCGTCACTTGGAAACAAACCGACTTCAAATGCTTGGTTGTTTTCAAGTACAGTCGAAATTTGACGGTATGAGCTTTGTGCTAATGAGGGCGCACGAAAGCCAGTGCTTATAGCACCACGTAAAGATAAACGGTCGGTAATGCTGTAACGCGTTGCTAGTTTTGATGTAAACGTATTGCCAAAGTCGCTGTAATCTTCATAACGGCTTGCTAAAACGACATTCCACTTTTCAGTTAAGTAAGTGTCAAGCTCAACATAGAGCGCGACATTGTGGCGGCTTTCGTCAGTGACGCTTTCTGGGCCAAAGCCAGAAAGTACTTGTGCGCCACCGGCAGCAATTGGATTGCCATTACCATCAAGAGCAGTAATGTAAGAGGCTTCTTCACCTTGTTCTATTTTGTAGCTTTCGTGGCGATATTCAGCACCTAGGGTAAAAAACACGTCGTCAGGCAGGCCTAAATCAAGCGTAGTGCTGGCATCACCATTAACAATAAATTGGTCATAAACGAGCGCGCCGTTATCAAACTCGGTAGGGCTGTTTGCGCCTAAAGAGGTGTTTAAGCTATTTACTACACCCAAAGAAAAGTCGTTCCGGCCATAGTTAGTACTGACATCCCATGTCCAGTCGCCTGACTCGCCTTGCAAACCAAGCGCAAGTGAATAATCTTCTACGTCTGTTTCAATTTGTGGTAAAAAGCCATCAGGGTAAAGAGCTAACACGTTACGGCTGTCTTTTGCGCGACGGTAAAAGCCACCCGAATTACCTTCACGTTTTGAGTAACTACCAAATGAATAAAGGTTTAAGCCATTATCTAAGTCATAACCCATATTGTAAAATAAGGCGTAGTCTTCAAGGTCTGCTTTACCAAAACGGTGGTTGTAACGATCAATAGTCAATTCACGTGGATCTAAACTGCCATCATCAAGGCGACTATATTGCTCGCGCGGGTCAAAACCAGAGCGCTGAGTTGGGCTGTTATCACGGTACTCAATTGATACGTTTACAAAGCCGTTATCTAATAACGAAAAGCCAGAATTGGCACTAATAGTACGAGTACTACCATCGTTTACTTTTCGGTCATCACCAGTATTAAAAGCCAAGTCGCCGTTTGCATCTGCATACGCACTTTGAAGGTTTGCAGCCCCTGCCATTTGGGTATCGTATTGTCCGTAAGTAACACTTACACTTCCGCCTTCAGTGGCATCTTTAAGGATTATATTAATAACACCCGCAATGGCATCTGAACCGTACTGTGCAGCAGCGCCGTCGCGCAAAACTTCTACACGTTTAATTGCTGATGTTGGGATCATATTTAAGTCTACAGCTGTTGAGCCACGACCTACTACGCCCCCTAAATTTAAAAGCGCACCAGAGTGGCGACGTTTGCCATTAATAAGCACTAAGGTGTGATCAGGCGCTAAACCACGTAACACGGCTGGGCGAGCATGATCTGTACCATCAGCAATCGTTGCACTTGGGTAGTTAAAGCTAGGTACTTGATTTGCAAGTACTTGACTGATTTCAAGTTGACCTGTGCTTGCCATATCGCCGCTGGTAATAATATCAACAGGTACTGAACTTTCGGCAATACTGCGTAAGCTACGACGCGTTCCTGTTACTGAAATTACTTCGATATTTTCTTCTGCCTGATTATTTTGCTCTGCGGCAGCTATAGAATAAGGCGTGCTAAGTGCAGTAGTAATAGCCAAGCTAAGTGCTAATTTATTGGCAGATAAACGCTTAAAAGTCATTAATGTTCCTTAAGAACGTCGTTGTTTTGGCAAGTTTGAAAAGGAGCGAATCATATAGAAGCGCTCAACTACGTGCAAAGATAAAAACCATCTATGTTATTCACGTTTTTAATAAGTAAGGCCACTGTTTACGTACGTTACAGACGATTAGATCGTTACTGTTGTAATCTTGTGGCGAATGGAGGCGAAATCAATAAAACTAATAGAAATTGAGAATAAAAAACGCAGGGCAATAAAAAGCCAAGTTAAAAAACTTGGCTTAAAAAATTTTAAAATAAGGGTTAAAAAATTACTCTGGAGCTACTTCAAGCGTTGTAAATAAGGCATAACGACCTGAGTCTACACCTTCTTCATTTACGGTAACCTTGTTAGATGTTTCGATTAGGTATAGGCCTGGCTCTTTCCACGTAATTGTAAACATACCGTCTTTATCGGTCGTTACTTTTACTTCGCCACGGTCGTTACGGTAGCGTGTGTCGCCTTTTAAAATGCTTACTTCAATGCCTTCACCGGCAGATTTGCCATCTTGTAGTAACTGAAAACGAGCTTGCTCACCGACAAATAAATCGTTTGGATGGGTTGGGCCGCTTAGCTCTAAACCTAAACCTAGTTGAGCTGGCTTAGAAGTACCGTTGTGGCTTACAAATGTATCTACCGTCGAGATTGATTTAACCGTTGTTATGTCGGTCGCATCTTTTGGTAAGTTGGCATCTGCTTTTTTAGCAAATACACGGTGGCGCTTACCTGCGGCATCTTTATAAAAGGTCATTAGCGTTGGTTTTTGCGTCATCGCAATGTGGTAAGTACCTTGTTCAGTTAAGCTAATTGCGGCTGAGCTTTTACGTTTTAAGTAATAAGCACGGATTGTGTCGGTGACAGGCTTACCGTTTGGCATAAGTGCCATTAGTAATGTATCGTCCCATTGAGCGCCTTTTTCTTTTGGCTTAAATGCTTTATCGGGTGCAAAAATTTCGTTTGAAACACTTGCATCAATCATCACATAATGCGCTTTATCGCCAGAAAGTGAGGTGTGTGAAGGCAGTAACCAGCGCGCGTGTGCATTTGCTGACGTTGACACTAAAGCAGATAGGCTCAATGCGCCGATTAATGCAGTTTTTAATAAATTAATTTTCATTATTTTTCCTTTGCTTAAATTCGAGTAATAAATAGCTGCTCGAGATAGATTTATTATCCTGAGTTCAGGTTACTTAGTGCTTACAGTGACGAAGCTTTTTGAAAACTCGTTTTTACCGTCAATGGTGAGCGTTCCTGATTGAGTTAAATCGAGCTCAACACGGGTGTAATCTCTGCCGCCTTCTTCGCGTACAACTTCAATATTTAGTAAGTATTTACCTGGTTTTACGGTGTTACCGTCCAAATCATTACCTTGCCAATTAATGGTGTAAGTACCAGCTCGTTTGGTTGCGCCGCTAATGCCGTCAAAGTTGATGTTACTTTTACCAGCTTTGCGCCACCACTGGCGTAAGTCTTTAAACCATTCTGCTTTTTGCACCCAAAGAGCGAGCGTAGTAACGTGCTTGCGCTCTGGTGTTTCGAGCCAAACAGCAACGTATGGACGGTGATAAGGTTGTACTTCTAAGTCGGGAAGTGTTAATTCAATCTCGAGTTGTGGTGTTTGCGCATGCACAGTCGTTTGAAAAAGCGCAGCTACTAGCAGTAATGCGGCGCTTATAAATAATTTAAATTTAACCATTAAGACACTCCTTTAATTTGTGGTACCCAGCATAAATAAATAACCAAAGGCGTTGCGATGCCTAAAACGGTTATCCATATTCCAGCTAAGCGTTTTTTTCTGTTTTGAAATAAAATAATCATGCCGGTGATAGCAAACAGAATCATTAGTACAGCTGATATATCAATAACCCAGCTCCATACTTCACCGCTATGGCGGCCTTTATGTAAGTCGCCAATAAGGCTTAAAAAGCCACCTGTTTGGTAATCAAGGTTTAGTTCACCAGTTGTAAAGTCTAATTCTGCGTAGGCAAACCCAGCAGGTAATGGGTAGTCGAGCATGACAAGTGCATCTTCTTTTTCCCATTCAATACTTTTTACTTTTGTAAGTGCATATTGCTCGGCTAAGTAGGCTTCTATTTCTGGGTAAATCGTTGGCAGCGTATCTAGTTGCGCATTTGCTTTATTAACTAGAACTGCAGGGATCATTGCCGTTACTTGGCCGTTATTTTTATCGCCTTTAAGCCAATCAACATGGTTGAGCACAATGCCGCTAACGCAAAATAAAATAAGCAAAAAAAATAAAGCTGTAGAAATATAAATATGCAGTGCGCGGCTTGTGCTATATAAAGCCCGCTTATTAATAAACGCCATAAATCTTTAATATTATAAAATTTCCAACATGATAATGATTTGCATTACTTATTACAAATTTACTTACCAAACTTTACATTAGATTTTACAAGTGGAGGGTATTGGTAGGTATGCGTTTAGTACTTAGGTGGGGTAGAAGGTCTTAAAATAAGGTAAACCATTACCGATATTTCTATTACTGCAACGAGGTAAATAATCCAAATAGGGGCGGCTGAGTACAGTAAAAATATAAAGCCAATTAACATTCCGATAGCGGCATAACATTTGGCTTTAACGGGAACCACTTTGTGAGCTTGCCACTGTTGTAGGGTTTCACCGTAGCGAGGATGGTTTAATAGCCAGTGTTCAAGCGCAGGCGATGAGCGAGTAAAGCAAGTAAGCGCTAAAATGAAGAATATAGTTGTGGGCATCACAGGTAAAAAAACACCTATAATCCCAAGTGCGACAAGCATTAATCCAAGCGCTTTTAGCCATAGATTTTTATAACAAATAAAGACGGCTCTTATATTCACTTATACTCATTTTACTTAACTGCGGATACATTAAATTGTAGGCTAATTAAAACGTAATTCGAAGGGTAATGCCAATTTTATTAAAAACACGCCCTAGCGTATTAAATAACTCACTAATTTAATGCAATTGGTATAAATAATAATGGGCAATAAAAAGGGTAAACTTAGTTTACCCTTTTTATTATTTATCTGAGGCTCAGGTTACTTAGAAATAATAACCTAGGTTAATATTGAAGCGACGTTCTGTGTCGCCATCCCCGATCATTGTGCCGCCAATAAATGGCTGATTACGTGCTTGAACATAATCAAAGTATGTAAAAAAGGCACCAGCGGATACACTTACACCAGTTATATTCATCCATGTATCTGCGCTATCGTCTGACTTGTTGTAGATGGTGCTGTAGTCGTTATAAAATTGTAGAGCACTTATAGGCCCCCATTCTACCGAGTAGTTGTAGGCAACGTTAACACTAGACATAGTCGCTTTACTTGCAACTGTATCGAAGTAAGCATAGGCCGCAACTGAAATACGATCGCTTTGGTCATCCAAATCATAGTCATATTCACCATGCTGTAGTTGAATATTCCAATTATTAATTTGGCTATCAAGATGCATTGCCCATGCACCATAACTGCCAGCACGGTCTACACCGTCATGTAAGCCACCACTGAGTAATGAAATACCAAGATCTGTTGTTATGTTTTTACTGTGCTCAATTTGATATGTTGCACGGCCAGCAAAGGTATTGTACTCACCAAGCTCATTAGCGGGTTCTGCGTAAGTTCCTTCGCTTGCGCTGCGACTACCTACAATGTCATAAGAGTAACGATGGCTTTTATCTGATGCTGAGCCGTCAACACCGCCTAGCTCGTCGTTTTTGAAAAAGCCTAAATCTAGCTTCCAATTATTTTTAAGCTTACGTTTTACTACAACACCTAAATCAAAGTCGTCTTCTAGGCCGATGTAATAGTTACTGCTGAAAAAATAGTTATGAGAATTATAAGGGCCGTTACCAAATGGAACTTGCGTAATACCTGCTTGTGCTTCCCAGTCATCTGCAAACTCATAGCCTAAGTAAGCATATTTAACGACAGTCATATAATCAAAAAAGCGGATTTCACCATTAACTGAAATATCGTTAATTTTCCCGGATACATTTAAGCGGAAAATATCAAAATCAAAATCGCCATTACGATCTTCATTGTCTTCATCGTATGAAGTTACACTATAGTTGGCACGAATAGCTCCACCAATTTTAATGCCTTCGTCTTTTTTCTCGGTTTTTGCTACTGCAAGCGTTGTGGTGTCGGCTTTTTTACTGATCTCAGCAACCTGTTGCTCATGTTTTTTATTAATTATCTGCTGCTTTGATTTTTCTTCAATTAACTGATTTTCAAGCAACTGCATTTGTTGTTTTAATTGCTTTAGTTGATTTTGAAGTGTGTCGAGATCTGTTGCATAAGAAGTGCTTGTTAAGCCACTTAACACAAGTGCTAGTGTTAATTTTGAGAGTTTAGTCATAATAGCTGCCCAGATGTTGGTTAATACTAATCTGCATAAGTGTTTGAATAAATTAAAAAATTAAATCATCCCTGTAATTAAGCTGGTTGGTATAAAAAATAAAAAGTTCAAGGCGTACAAAAACGCCTCACGGTTAAAATAGGTACTCACTTTATTCAGTTTTTATTTTTTATTGTTTATTCTTTTGGGGCTTGAGTAAGTGCACCTACTTCTAGTAGGGGGGATGCATCTAGTTTATCTGCATCCATCATTGCCGCTACACGCTGCATTGATGAGAGTAAAAGACTCTGTTCCCATTCAGCAAGTGCAGAAAACTTTTCAATAAAGTGTTCTTGTAATGGCTGAGGTGCTTTTTCAAGTAACTCTTTTCCCTTTTCGGTGAGGTATAAGCTCACTCGTCGTTTATCCATTTGACTGCGTACGCGTGTTACTAAATCTCTACTTTCGATTCTATCGAGAATATTGGTGACGGTTGCTGGGCTTAAATTTACATTTTGAGCAATTCGGCTAGCTGTTATGCCATCTGTTTGAGAAACTTCTTGCATTATAAGAAGTTGTGGCCCAGTTAAGCCTGCTGTTTTGTTAAGTTGCTTAGAATGCAGATCAATTGCACGGATCACTTTACGTAAAGAAACTAATAACTCGTCATATTTTTTCATTTGCTTGTCTCGTCGAAAGAGCAGTGGTTTTCCGTAATCGTGAAATGTTACACATCAAATAAATTGAATTCAAATTATATATTGTATTAAAGCCCTATTTTATTGGTTTTTATTTGTTTGAGCTGTAATTAAAATTAACGTAGTTTATTTATATATAATTGAAATTTTAACAATGTGTTAGCTAATATTTGCGCACACTACGTACGTTAGTATTTATTCGCAAGTTTTAATGGTTAGACTTTAGTATCATATAATAGCCTGCACGAAGCTGAAGTATTCAACAGTAATGAATAAAGTAATCGTTATGGCATTTAGTATAATCAATAATTGACTTACGTAGCTTATACTTTAAGTATACTTTATTGTGTATACCAGCATTAAAAATCTTTAGTTTCAGTATTATAGGGCAAAGGCATGAAATTATCACCATCAGTTAGCATAGAGCACACCGAAAGCGGCCTTGAATTTATTAATGTGGTTAGTAGTTTATGCAGTGCAAAAATATTTTTGCAGGGTGGTCAAATTACTGAATTTACACCCGTAGGAAAGCAACCTTTGCTTTGGGTGTCAAGCCACGAAGTCTATAAAGAGGGGGTTAGTATGCGTGGTGGCATACCTATTTGCTGGCCGTGGTTTGGTACACATAAAAATGAGGATTGGCCAGCACATGGTTTTACGCGTACAAGTTTATGGCAAGCTGATGAAGTGAACGAAAGCGATCACGAAATTATCATAAGCCTAAAATTGCCAATGAAGTTAGTAAATACAACGTATTGGCCTCATCACTCAGCATTAAAAGTTGAATTTGTATTGAGTGATAAATTACAGGTGCGTTTAACCACTACCAATCTTGGCAATACATCATTTAGCTTTAGCCAAGCATTACATGCTTATTTTCCAACCTCTGATATTAGTAATACTCATATTGATGGTTTACAAGGTTCGCAATATATTGAGTTTGGCAAAGGACCATTTGCGCAAAACGATGCGGTTAATATTGCACGAGAAACCGATATGATTTACACCCAAGCGCCTTCTTTGCAGGTAATTAACACGCCCGAGGGTGTGATACATGTGAGTCGCGAAAATTCACATTCATGTGTGCTTTGGAATCCGTGGATAGAAAAGTCAAAGCGTTTATCTCATTTTGCTGATGACGAATACCAAACGATGTTGTGCCTAGAAGCAGCCAATGTACTCGAAGATGCAGTTGTACTTGAATCCAAACAAAGCCATACACTAGTAACCACTATTAGCTGGGCTAATTAATTATAGCGATAGGAAAAATTGTGTTTAACAATCAACAAATAATGGATTTACCAGAGCATAGTGTCATTAATTTTAAACCTTTGGCCGATAAAGCTGTGTTGCATAACCAGCTCAACTGGCTCGTATTTTACATTCCACTAATAGCGGTGCTTGTTGCGCTTTGCTATTTTAATGAAGCATTTGCTAATAATGCACAAACGTACTTGTTGATTGGAATGCCAATTTTAATCGTTATATCTATGGTGTATAGCGTTGTGAGTATAAAGCAACAAGGCATTGCGATACGTACTCATGATATAACGTTTAGAAAGGGAATTATTTGGCAGCAAATAACTATCTTGCCGCTTGCTAGAGTGCAACATATTGAAATTCATCGCGGCCCCATTGAGCGCAAGCTCGATCTAGCAAGTTTAAAACTATACAGTGCTGGTGGGATGAGCGCCGATTTACAAATTAGTGGATTAACACATACTGATTGCAAAAATATCCGTCAGTTTGTGCAAGATTATCGTCAAGATGAAAGTACCATGCAGGCAGCGGCTACCGATGAGTGATTTAAACCCTTCCCCTGTAGATGCTACGAAAGCAGTAATGTGGCAAAAGGTATCACCTTGGGCGCTTGTTTACTTTGTTGTGCACTTTGGTATGCGGTTTATTAGAGATGGCATATTTAATTTATTACCAATCATGATTGTATTTGTTACTCAGGTTGAAAATAAATTATTTTGGGGGCAAATAGCCGGTGCTCTTGCCGTTGTTGCCTTGTTGGTTTATTCCTTTTTATATTATAGAAGTTTTCGGTATAGTCTTACAGACGATAACGAAATATTACTTAATAAAGGTGTTTTTAAAAAAGAGCGCTTAACGCTTAAATTTGCACGAGTACAAAATGTAAATATTGCAGAGCCATTTTACTTCACACCGGTAAAGCTCGTTAACTGTATTTTTGATGCCGCAGGTAGTGTGTCACAGGAGGTGATATTACCTGGCATAACTAAAGAATATGCACTGCAAATGCGTAAACAAATATTTGCTTTTAAAGCGCAGCAGCAACCAGAAATTAATACACCACAGCAAAGCGATGAAGTGGTCACTGAAAACAGTCTTTTTATTACTAACAAAGAAATAGCTAAGTTTGGTTTAATGTCGAATATGGCGATTTTAGCCCTCGCAGCGATTGCACCCTTTATAAATATAGCTATCGACTTTTTAGAAAAGAAACTTATTGTTAAAATGGAAGGCTTTTATCAGCAAGAGCTTGGCATTATAGCAAATGCGACATTGCTTGCGATAATAACACTGATTGTATTGTTAGTGTTTTTAGCCATTTTCTTGTCTGTGGGTATGTCGCTCATTCGTTTTTATAACTTTGAACTTTACTTTAAAGGGCAAAAATTTAAACGTATTGCAGGTTTGCTAGAGCGCCATCAGCTATCTATGAGCTTAGATAAAGTACAATCTATAGTTATAAAACAAAATTTAGTGGCGAGATTATTAAAGCGTTTTACAGTTGATTTTTTACAAGCAAGTGGCGGTGGTGTGATTGCAGGAGCTGCCGCTAAAAAAAATAAACAAACACTTGTTCTACCAGTATTGAGCACTGAGCAAGTAGATAGTGTATGCCAATGGATTTACCCATGGTTCAATAGTAAAAAGCTTATATTCAAGCGTCCTGAACGAGCATTGCTTTATAAAAATTTAATAGTGTATGCGTTATTACCAAGCGGACTAGCGGCTATTTTTTGTTTTAGTATGAGCGTTAACGTGTGGATTAGTGTGGGTGTTTTTGCTGCTTTTTCTACCTTAGTTGTTTTATCGTACCAGCGTTATGGTTACTATTTGCATGAAGATAACGGACGTTTTTATATGGTGGTACGCAAAGGCCTCATTGGCGTTCATTACCGTGTGTTTGAGCTTTATAAAGCGCAGAGTGCACATACAGTAAGTACATACTTAATGCGTAAATCTAGTTTAAAAAGCCTGTATATACAACTAGCTTCGGGGAGTGTATTCGTTCCTTACATTAAACAACAAGATGCTAATTTTATAGTGGATTTTACAATTAAACAGGTTGAATCAAATACTCGTAGCTGGATGTAAATTCCCCTAATAAAACATGTGTAAATACACATTTGCACATGCTTTATTACAGTCCGCCCCAAGCTTGAATTAATTTTTGGGATTACCCAATTATCTTGAATGCTCTGAGGTTTGAGCCGTTCTTCATCATATATTTTCTTTTCAGGCTCTTTCAATCGCGTCATTAATGAGGCATTTATATCGCAGTATCTTGTGCGCCATTTATAAATAATTGAGTTTCCCATACCATCTTCACGGTATATACACAGCTTTAGGCTTGCTTCAAAATGGTGAGGCTTTAACTGTCAATAAGATGTGCTTTTGCATAGCTTTATACAGTGTTTACAATAAGATAAAATTCTACATTTGATTTCTATTATTTCTTGAGGAATCACTCTGGGAGCGACTCTAATTAGTTTTAATATAAATAGGGGATTATTTTCGGTAATCGTTTTCTGCGAGGATCGGGGTTTGCTATCCCCAAGTTTGGATTAAATAAAGCATAAACTTGCCGTTAAATAAAACGTAAGAAGATAAAAATTTAAATTATTATCTTCTTAGTAAATTAGTCCGGTGTTTATAGTGTTTTTTGAAACCATGTATTGTCATCTATCCGTAAAAACACAGCGGAAGTTTCATTAGATGCTAATAAAATACCATTAGGAAAACTAGTAACTCGAAACTTAAAATCTTCTGATTGCATTAACGAAAGTACAGCAATATATAAGTTATCTGTTGATTTTATATCTTTTTCATTTGACTCGAGTAATGTTAATACCATATCAAATGCTTCTTCCAAAGCTAAGTTTGACTCGATTTTGGCAGAGGAGATTGCTTCAGCACCCCGACAGTCACTAAAAATAGATGTACTACCAAATTGACTTTCTTCATTACATTGCTTAGCGTTAGCACCACAGCTGAGTGCAGTTGTACATAAAAGCAATATTATTTTCCACCTTCCTCTAACGTGCATAATCTACCTCTACTCTCCAACCTTTCCACTCAGCAAAAATGATTTCTAACATTCGAGGTGATTGGCTGAAATTATCTAAAATTGAATGAAGATCCCACATTGTTTTTATTTGAGTTGCGGCTGAGTAGCTAGAAAGTAATAAGCTGGAGCCTTTAGGTTGAGGGATCTTAGAAACTAAGTCTGCTGCCAAACCAGAAACTGCGATAGGGCTCGTTGGATCAGCCGTCTCAATAATTTTAGGTATTATTTTGCTTGCTAATAGTTGATTCATATCTTCGATCAAAGCTACTTTCAATAATCGTGCATACGCTTTATTAGAACTGATTTGGTTGAATTTCCCTCTTGGAATAGAACCTTCATACAACATATCAGCAGCTACGGCTATTTCACTCTACCTAGTTCAGCATTTGGACTTATGTTTAAAAGCTTATTTCTAAAACTTAATAAATTGTGTTCAATAAAGTTATCCATTCAAAATTACATCCTTCATTACATTAATAAAAGCACCATAACTTACATAGTAAAATATAGTATGAAGAGCTGGTTGATTACTGTGTTCCTAATAACAGTTTTAATCATTAAACCATAGTCTAATATGATGTCAAGCTTGGATATATACTTGTCAGCTAAGCATTTAAATCGCGACAACCTTAGCGGAAACTCGATTTCTTCAGTCCGGTTACTTTATTGTCTGATTAATTTTTCATAGTATTACGCATTATGCTACTGATGCACATATCATAGAGGTAAAAATAATTGCTGATTGTTGAACCGACTTGCTTTATCTAATGCTGCGTATTCAACTGCACCGCTACTTTCTTAGTATCAACTTTGACTGAGTACTTCTATTTAAACGAATTTTTACACTTTTTTAATACTATAGAGGTCATTCTTCAGACAACCTAAGGCTATAGTAAACTATCAAGGACTATGATGAAAAAAACACTTATCGCATCTGCCTTATTGCTAGCTGCACCAAGCTTTGCAGCTGATTGGCAGACTATTCATACCGAAAATTTTAATATTCATTACAGTATTGAGCATGTAGATTTTGCTAAATCGACCGCGTCAGAGCTTGAAATAGTACGTACCAAAGTGCTTGAACAACAAAACCGAGCACTTGATAAAATAGTTGATGTGGTGGTGTTTGATCCCCTAAATGCAGCAAACGGCTTTGCTTTGCCAACGTCAAATAACCCTGTAATGGCACTTTTTACTACGCCACCGCAATCCGATACGGTTATATCAAATAGCTCAGGCTGGCAGCAGTTACTTGTACTGCATGAGTATATTCACTTAGTGCATTTAGCACAGCCTACCCGTAATGACTGGCAGCAAAAAGTACGTGGCATATGGGATTTATACGACTTAACCTACAGCGATACTCCACGCTGGGTAGCCGAAGGTTACGCCACACTGATTGAATCTAAAATGACGGGTCGTGGGCGTTTATTTGACAACTATTCAGAGTCGATATTACGGGAGTTTGCTCAACAAGGCGCATTGCCAACCTATGAGCAATTAAATGGCGATGAAGGGTTTATGGGCGGCTCAATGGCGTATTTAATGGGTAGCCGCTTTTTGAATTGGTTAGAAAAAAACTATTCAGAGCAAACGCTTGATAGTGTTTGGACGCGAATGCAAGGCGTAAAAACACGTGATTTTGATGAGGCATTTAGCGGCGTGTTTGGGCAAAAGGCAGCCAAGTTATACCGTCGATTTATAGCTGAATATACTTATAAAGTAATGCAAATCGAGCATGTGGAGCAACCACTTAATAGTGAACTTTGGCTTGAGCTTGATTTATATGCAAGTAATCCCGCACTTTCAAAAGATGGTAGTAAAATTGCGATTGTTGAGCGAGATAAAGAGAGTAATACCAAGCTTGTAATTTATAGCACTGATGACAACATTAAAGCGCAAGAAGAGTTTACTAAAGCGCAAAAAGAGCTACTCGAAAACGATGCACAAGACATCCCCGATATAGCGCCAAATGTTTTTAAACGCGAACAAAAACAAGTGCTTAATCAAATAAATCGAGCTGGCATTGCCAATCCCCAATGGGCAAATAACACAACGTTATATTTTAATGCGTATAGCAACGAAGAGTCGGGTATTTATAACAAAGTGTCTGACATATTTAGCTATAACGCTGAAACCGGCAATATTGAACAGCTTACCGAACTTGCTGGTATACGTCGATTTAGCGTAACTAGTAATGGTGAAACCTTATATGGCGAGCAAATAAGAGATGGCTACTCTGAATTAGTGAAAGCTGATCTCAATACGCAAACCATCACGCCATTATTTACAAAAAGCCTTGAGACAACTTACGATTATCCAATTCTCAATCCTGATGAGACTAAATTAGCTTATTTATCAACGTCATTAAATGAAAATTGGCGGTTGTATATACAAGATTTAAACAGTAAAAAACAGCTGTCAGTGCCTATGCCAAACGGGTATCAATATTTAAGCCAACCAAACTTTAGCCAAAATGGAGAATCACTTTATTTTATTGCGGGCTTAAATAGCGCTACTGATATTTATAACTATCACATAGCGAGTAAAACACTCACCAAGTTAACCCAAGGGCAGGAGGCAGTTGCTCACCCAATAGAAATGATTGATGGCTCGTTGCTTTATTTCTCAATTACCGCCGATGGGCCAAACATAAAAACATTGCCAAAAACTATGAGTAGCAATGTCGTTACTGAGTTTGCAGCTAACAAACAAGCACCGCTTTTGCTAGTAAATGAGCACACACTTCCAAAAGCCGAAATATATACGCACGAAACAACAGAGCAAACTAATTACAATATTCTCGACCAACACGCGACCCTTGCGCTTAGCTCTCAGTATTATTCTGCTTCAACAAGTGTGTTAGATTTAAGTATTAAAAGTAGTGACTTACTTAAGCAGCTCGACTTACAAGCGGGGTATGGCAGTGATTTAAACGATGGTGCGCTGCATGGTGGTTATGTGCAGGCAAAATATAACGCGCTCGATGTGAAATTTAAGCTGGCATTGTTTGACTACAATTTAAATACATCGCGTCAGTATCAACAAAATTCAAACGCTGATATTGATGCGCGAGGCGGTTTTGCAGCAATAAGTTACCCATTTAAATTTGGGCAATTAAACGTAACGCCTGAGCTTGCCTACAATTATACTGATTATAAACAAAGCTATAAAAAATGGACTCGTTTTGGGGTTACTCAACACTGGCAATATGATCGTCAAGACTTTGCAATTGGCCAGAGTATTAATGCGAGTTGGTACGATGGCGGTAGTAAAAGTAGTAATTGGCAAGGGTACGATTTATCTGCAAAAGTATTTGGAAAGGCGTTTAGTATTCCCCTTTATGCAAATTTTGAACAAAAGCAACGAGGTGATAACAGTCTTGCGTTAGGTGGCTTTGGTTCAAACCTCATTAATCAGCAACAAAGTAGTGAATATATACTTTCATCTGATCTGCCTTTTTACAGCGCAACCGCTGAGCGTTATCAAGGTTATTGTGGTGGGTTTAGCTTTAAAGAAGGCATGCCGTGGCTTTATTACAAGCAACATCAGCTTGATGGCGGTGTATACGCGCAAAGCTATGGATTAAAATACCAAGGCGACTTTAGTTTTGGAATGGGGCCTGCAGGTGTAAACGACTTAACCTTTAATATGGGACTGTCGCGAGTAGAAGGCGACAGTTTTGAAGATGAAATGCGCGCTTGGCTGAGCTTTTATTATTCGTTATAACACTTAATAAGCTAAGTTATACCAATTTTATTAAAAACATGATCATTCTATCGTATTAAATAACTCACTAACGACTTTAAAAATTATTTGTATAGAACAACTATGTATCATAATTTTAGCCTTGTTATTGAGCTATTTTCTTATCGCTATAATAGATCACTAATTTAATGCAATTGGTATTACTTATCGGTTTGTAGGGATAGTAACTTAGCTTGAAAATTTTAATCAAGCGTTCACTGTACCGCGCTTATTTGAGCGATTCACCTGTGACTGTTTTTTACGTTTTCGACGTGTGAACCATAAATAAAACCCCGTACCTGCTAGCCACACTGGGCTTAAGCCTATAACGCACCACAAAATTTTACTGATCAGCCCAGCAAAGTATCCAAAGTGCAGTTTTCTAAAGCTATCTATTACTTGCCAGCCAGCACCAACTTTACGAATGTCCCAATTGGCTATGTGCTCACCCGTTAATTTGTTATAGGTAACGGTATTTGCGTATTCGCTTGCGAGTGGATTGGCGGTGCTTACTTCGCCAAATACAGTGATGTTTTCATCTGGCTGTAGTGGCATGACTAAAAACGTACCATTAAATGTAGGTATTTGTTTTTTACTGTCGTCAAGTATATGTTGGAACGAAATGTCGCTACTGTATAAATTTTTGGTCAGTGCGAAGTGCTCTTCTTCGGCGTGCTCAATTACTTCGTGATACCACACTGCCCCGTTAAAGTAACCACCCGTAATGGCTAAAATGATGATAATAGGCGAGCCTATAACGCCAGTCATTTTATGAATATCACTAAGCACTATTTGTAGTGTCGCACGCCAGCGTACGCTAAATAGACGCTGCCAAAATTTGCGATAAATAATGAGGCCAGTAATGCCTAATACTAATAAAAATAGAGCAAAAAAGAATCCCAGCACAGTCCCAGTTTGCCCAGGTAAACTTTTGAAGTCGTTAAGTAAAAATGTGTAGTGTAGCTCTAGAAACCAATCGGTAAAATAGTGGCTAGTGCCGACAGGCTCTGACAATATATCACCAGTATATTGATTTAAATGAAACTTATACCATTGCTCAGTACCGCGTTTCACTAAATAAACCCGATCTGCTGTATCGCCGTTAAATATTTCCCAGCTGCCTATTACATACTCAGGGTACGCATTTTCTGTATTCGAGATTAATTTATCGATTGGCATACGTTCAGGTAATGCTTTTACAACAAAATGACTGTTTGGCATCAGCAAGCCATCTATTTCACTTTTAAAAACTAATACACTGCCTGTAATGCTAATAACAATCAGTGGAATGATTGCAATAAGAGCAATCCAGCTGTGTATTTTAAAAAGAGTTTTTCTCATAGATGATTTTGTATGCAGTTATTTATTGTTTACGCATGATAACAACTATCATTTTTATTTAAAAGCTTGTGGGATGACTTTCCTAAAAACAAATAAACTGTAGACGTAATTCCACGATTTTTGTATACCCAGCTTGCCACTATTTAAAATAAATATTTGCGATTTAGTTGAGTTAAGCTGACTTCGCTCTACAATGCCGCGCTTATAGTAAAAGCCTTTTAAAACATATGTTTAATAAATGTTTTTATTTCTATTTTTAATTAACAGTTATGTAACGAGCGAGGTTGTTTTGGCGCATTATTTGCCTATTTTATCTTCATTTATTTTGGTTTTTAGTTTTTTACCCCTATTGACAAAAATTCGAAAAAATCGCAGTGTTTCGGGCTTGTCACTATTAATGATGACATTTGGCTTGGCGCAAAGCCTTTACTTTATAACTTATAATATTTATTTTGAGCGTTTTTATATTGCTCTACCATTTATTGTAACAGGTACGCTAAGCGGGCTTATTTTGTACTTTTTTGCGCGTTTTAACGCAGCTAAGCGAGAACGTACTCAACTTGTGGTTATGATTGCTTTTTCGTTGCTGCCTTTTTCTCTACTACTAAATTCAACCCTTGATACTGCAATGGTATTAAACGCTTTAACATATGTGGGGCTTGTGATGAGTTCGGTACGTGTTATGCCGCAAACTTATAAAACACTGCGTACGGGTAATGTAAGTAATTTAAGCGCGCGCTACTTTAGTTTGCAGTTTATTGCTGGTATTTGCGGCTTAGTTGTTGAGCTTTCAAATGCTGCTCCAAGCACTGCGCACTTACTTATGTTTATTATGCTGTTACTTACCAATGCTGTGCAATTTGGTTGTATGCAATATTATAGAATGCGACCTGTAATGGCTTAAAGGCAAAATAAAAGTGCTAATTTAATCTGAACTCTGGTTAAGAGATTTACTAACAGATTTAACTATAATGATATTTAAATTTATTTTTCTCTAGCCAGAGATTTTCAGTGAAAACAAGGCGAATTTACGCGTCAATAGCTAGCCTATTGCAAGTAAATTCAACGTAGTTAGCGCTGATAATAGCTGCTGGAGATAGATTTATTACCCAGAGTTTAGATTGATTTAGTTAAGCTGTGGTAGTTTTAAGCTCTTAATCATTACAAAGTTTAAACAATGCAATTAACTATTCATCAAATTGATGCGTTTACGAATGAGTTATTTAAAGGTAACTACGCGGCAGTGATCCCATTGGAATCGTGGTTAAGTGACGATCTAATGCTAAAAATTGGTGCTGAGAATAACGTATCTGAAACGGCTTTTACTTGTCAGCAAGATGATGGAAGTTTTGTTATTCGCTGGTTTTCTCCATTAATGGAAATAGACTTTTGTGGCCATGCCACACTCGCTGCGGCGTATGTTTTATGTGAAGAGCATAATGTATCGAAAATCCGCTTTATTGCCGATGCAGTAGGCGAGCTAATCGTTAATAAAAATGTTGACGGCAGCTTTGCAATGACCTTTCCGAAGCAAGTACCGAGTGAGGCTGATAATATACCTAAAGAGTTATTTGATGGCTTGTCTATACAACCTTTTAAGGTGTTAAAAAATCAGCAGGCTTATTTTGTGGTGTATAAAAATGAGCAAGATGTCATTAACCTTAAAACAGACTCTAATTTACTCAAAACCTTATACCCGTTAGACGTGGTGGCGACAGCTAAAAGTACAGAATATGATTTTATATCTCGTTATTTTTGGCCTGCAAGCGGTGGCGATGAAGATTATGTAACGGGTTCAATCCATACTGGTCTTGCACCTTATTGGGCGCAGCAATTGGGTAAAACTACGTTAAGCGCTTATCAAGCTTCAAGTCGAGGCGGAGAGATGCAATGCTATGTAGATGAGCATACTGTTACCTTAACAGGGCATGCTGTTCGCTATATGCAAGGCACTATTTATTTGTAGGAAAACATTATTTTAGAGCACCTTGCGAAAGCTTTATTGTTATTTGTGCGCCCTGATTTGTATTGGCTAAATACAGCTGACCGTTATGTTTTTGCACAATATCATTACATAGTGCTAAACCAAGGCCGAAACCGGTTTTTTTAGTTGTGTATAAAGGCTGTATTGCATACTCCAGGTTAGCAAATCCCGGACCATTGTCGGTTAGCTGCAATATATGCATATTCGCTTGTGTAAAGCTGTTAAGTGTTACGTGTGGTTGGTCGTTATTGGCTTCAAATGTATTTTTAAATAGGTTAATTAATAGCTGCTCAATAAGTAACTTATCCGCAAAGCATTGTGATTCTCCAGCAAAACTAAGCTGAATACTTTGCTCTACGGCATTAAGATCTGCTAAGTTTTTTAAATCAAAATATTGCGGTTTTGCTGATGGTAGTCGGCTCAGCTCTGAGTAGGACTTTATAAATTGTAGTAAAGACTCACTACGCGATTTGATTCTTGTTAATACTTGCCTTGTTTGTTTTTCATTTAATGTTTCTGTGCTTAGTAATGTATCTGTCATGGAGGCCATAGGCGTGAGTGAGTTATTTAATTCATGAGATAAGATACGAATTAAATCAGCTTGAGATTGACGCTTTGCATCTTGTAATTGATGACCAATATAACTGGCGGTAATAAGTATTTGCTTTGCATCACTGAGTACAATGCGTTGCACTTGCCAATCTTGGTTTAACTTAGCATGGCTACATTGTTTATTATTCACTGTAAAACCGCATTCAGCTATGGTCATGCCACGCAGAAGTGGTGTTTTCAGTTGCCTATACATAGGGTGATTAAAGAAAGTAAGCTTCCCTTGATCGTTAAATAAAGCGATAGGGTGAGGCCAATGTTGGAATAATCCATCGATTAACTGCGTTGATGGAGGTGTTGATTTTGTAAATAACGTTTCAATTTGTATACCTAGAGCTGTCCATGGTGAGTTGGGATCGTTGTAACCTAAACTGAGATTACTTTGTCCCTGTTGCTTTGCATCAATATAGGCCTGTAATTGAGTAATAGGTAAGAAGTAACTATTAAATAGCTTATAAAGAGAAATAATAAGCAGGTAACTTAAAAAAATAGCGACAGTTGTCGTTAGTAATATATCTTGGCTTAATTGATAAACCCACCCTGTACTAGGACCAATAATTGCGCAAAATACAGCAACTAATATGCTAATTGTTTTGGTTTTATAGCGTACTTTGATATTACTCATCAAATCCCTCTAGTTGGTATTTTTCCATCCGTCGGTACAGCGCATTACGTGAAATACCTAAGCTTTTTGCCGCCGCTGTTATTTGTTGATTGTGTTGTTGTAGTACATCAGTGATTCTTTGTTTTTCAAGCTCTTCAAGTGTGAGTTTTGGAATTGATTGCCCTTGGTTTACTTGATTATCTAACATGATATTAGGTAGCTCGATGACACTGTCAGTGCTAATTAGCATTGCGCGTTCTATCACATGGCTTAGCTCACGAATATTACCGGGCCAACTATGGTTACATAGCAGCTCTTCAACGCTTTGGGATAATGTGCAAGGCGACTTGTTATATTTACCAGCAAACTGATTAATAAAATGTGCGGCGAGTGGCAATATATCGTCTTTTCGTTCACGCAGAGCTGGGAGCGTGATCACAAAGGTGTTTAAGCGATAATATAAATCTTGGCGAAATTGCCCGTTTGTAATCGCACTGGCTAAGTCTTGATTGGTTGCTGCAATTAGGCGTACGTTAACCTGCTCACTGTTGTTTGCGCCCAGTGGTGTAAATTCACCGGTTTCGAGTACTTGCAATAATTTAGGCTGTAAATGAAACGGTAAAGTGCCTATTTCATCCATAAATAAGATGCCATTTTTGGCGCGGCTAAACGCACCAGTGCGGTCTTGCTTAGCGTCGGTAAACGCGCCTTTATGATGACCGAATAGCTCACTTTCAAATAAAGACTCTGCAACAGCACCCATATTTAGGCTCACAAAGGGGGCTTCACTGCGTGCGCTTAATTGGTGTATACGCTTGGCTAGTTGTGATTTACCCGTGCCGTTTTCTCCTAAAATTAATAAGTTAGCATCGGTAGGTGCAAGCTGTGTTATTAGGGTATTGAGCGATTGCATCGCGCTGGAGTATGCTATCCAATCACTTTGTGTCGGCTGCATAGTAATAGGCTTAATGTGATTAGCTATTTGGCTGAGTAATTTTTCTTTTCGCCATGGTTTTTCAATAAAATCTTTAGCGCCAGTTTGTAACCCGGTTACTGCAAGTTCAATATTTGCCCATGCAGTCATTAGCATAACGGGAATATCCAATGGCGTGATTTGCTCTAGTAGTGCAAGACCTTCCTTTCCTGAAGTTGTATCACGGGTGAAGTTCATGTCCAGTAACACCAGCGCAGGCGTTAACCGACAGAGCAATTGCATGCATTGGCTTGGTCCATCAGCTTCAACCACACGATAGCCTGCCTGCTCTAAAAGTAGTGATAGGGCAAAGCGAATGTCATCGTCGTCATCAACAACTAAAATAGTGTGTGGGGTCATTGTGGTTGTAATGGCAGCGTATGCTGCCATCTCCTTAAAAGTTTATTGCTCTCTAAGCGCACGCATAGGGTCAGCATTAATAATACGCCATACTACCAAAACAATGGCAATAAAGACGATAGCAATCAATAAACTAGTGAATATTGTTAGTGCTTGCCAAGAAAATGCTGGCAACATAGGAATTGCTTTTTGTAGCGCTAAATAAAGACCGCAGGCGAGGGTAATAGCAATAGCTAGCGCACTCAGTAGTAAGCCATTAAAGCTTTTTAATGTTCGCTTCATTAGGTTAATACGGCTTGCGCCGGTTGCCATGCGTATTGCAAGTTCAAAGCGTTTTAATTCTGTAAAGCTCATCGCCATACCATTACTACCTACGGCTGCAAGTAGCAAAGTTAATAGAGATAACGCACTGATAAAATAAAACTGTACGCGCTGCGGCATTGTTTGTTCTGCCCAGCGCTCATCAAGTGTGCGTGCATCTACTTCAATCACTTGTGGGTGAGCATATTGAATCGCTTGCATAATGGCATGTTTGTCAAAGCTCTGCCCTGGTGGTAGCTGCATAGCAATATTGATCCCAAAATTAGCATTATCGTGCGAATAACTGTAAAGCATAGTCGGATAGCCCTGATCTTTTGCCATCATGGTGTAATTGTTTGCGATTACTCCAATAACTTGACGATTAGAAACTTTTTTACCTATTACCGATTCAATCGTGCCATCTGTGGACAATTGTTTGGCAAAGGTTTCGTTGATCAATGCCACAGGCTCTAAATTTTGATACTGCGTTTGAGTCATATTCTGCCCTGCTAGCAAATTGAGCTTATAGGTCTGTAAATAATCAGGCGCAATATTAATCGTCATATAGGTAAAGCGCTCTTGTGTTTGCTCATCCTCAGTCATATTTATGACGGTATTAAAACTAAAGGGTTCGCCTTGGCTTTGTAGTGGGGTGATATTTGGCTGCACTTGGAGGATTGCTTGCTCAAGTTGATTTTTTATTTCGAGCGCCCCCTGATAGCGTTGCTTAGTTTTTTGCTCTGCGGCCTCAGGATCTTGTGCGACTTGCGCTACTTTTTCCTCAATTTCAGCACTGTCTAAAATCGGATCATCGTTACTTTGTAGACGTACATTGGCTATTAGTGTATTTCCTGGCTCAAAACCTAAGTGAATATTTAGCTTATCGTAGGCGGTATTTGCCAGCATAGCGGTGCCCGTTAAAATAACCGCAGCGGAGCTTAACTGTGCAATAAATAACACTTGACTAAGACGGGTCACTTTACCTGCATTGACACCCTTATTACCGTTATTAAGGTTGCTAATTAGTTGTGTTTGATCAAACTGACGGGTTGATAAAAATGCAAAAAATAAATTTATCGTCAGCACAATTGCAACCGCAACAGCAATAGTTATTGCATCAATTTGCACTAGTTCAAGCATCGCGATATTACCACCACTGATGATAGGTAATAGCCTAATCAGCCAAGCTGCACCTAACAAACCTAATACTGCGGCGAGTAAAAAGGTGCTCAGGTTTTCTAAAAAGCTCATTACTAATAATTTGTTGCGTGATGCGCCCATACATAACTGTGTGGCAAATTCTTGTTCGCGTTGTTGGTAATGGGCAATAAATAGGTTTAGTAGGTTGAGGCTTGCCATTACGAGTAAGATGACCACAGTTGCTAATAAAAACAACAGCATGGTTTGCTGATCTTCCATCAGGTTATCGCGATATAAGGTTGCCGTGCTTTCTGGGGCCATGCTCTCAAACATTTGTTTCATAGGGCCAAGTTGTTCACCTTGGTCAAGATAATACTGCTGCCAAAAACTCTCCATGTCATCGGCCGTAAATGCACGTTCGGTTTGGCGAAATAGGGGCTGCAGGCTGCCATCTATCGTCATTTGTGTAGGCATTGCTGCTTTTTCGGCTAAATCATAATAACGCCAAACTTGTTGAGTATATTTTTCATCGTTATCGGAATTAAACGATGAAAAGTCACTGATCACTCCGCGAATTTGCACCGATGTGGCGTCTATTTGTAATGTTTGACCTATTGCATTTACGTTTTTTTGAAATGCGCTTTGCCATAAACTCTCAGAGATCCACACAGAGTTTTGAGTATTTACTTTGTTTGGTTGTTCACCTAGTAGCAGGGTTCCTCCGACCATGGTCATAAAGTTATTACTGGCATCAAAACGTGACACTGGGTAATTCGTTTCATGCACTTTTACCGCACTTTCGTCCGCTTGGTATGCAGCAAACTGGCCGTATCCTTTGTATTGCTCAGCTAATAGTGCCAAGCGCTTAGCGGTAAACATAGAAACACGCATGTCTTGTGAAACCGCCATGGTACGGTTAATGACATATAGGCTGTTTTCGTCTTTTATATCAGGTAAAGGTTTAAAAATAAGATGGCTACTCATGGCGACAACAGCAAGCACCGCTGCCAACGTTAAACTTAACGTAAGTAGAATTGGCAGTGACAAGCGTGGCAATGTAAATAGCCGTAAAACACCGTGACGTAATGCGCGTAGATAAAAACTCATGCAACGGCCTCCTGATGTTCAACCAATACTTTACCATCAAATAAACGGATTTGACGCTGTGCCATTTGGCTGTAACGTTCATCATGCGTCACCATAACAACGGTGGCACCTTGCTTGTTTAAATCAAGTAACAGTTGCATTACAGCATCGCCGTTTTGGCTATCTAAGTTACCGGTTGGTTCATCTACTAGCAGTAAGTCAGGGTTGCCTACTAATGCGCGAGCGATTGCAACGCGCTGCTGTTGTCCGCCAGATAACTGGTTTGGTTTATGAACTAAGCGTGCACTCATGTTTACCGCAGCTAGCTGTTTCTCCACTGCGGTTTTTATTTCTTTGCTAGATGTGCCGCGGTGCTCCAATGGCAATGCCACGTTTTCAAATACAGTGAGGCTATCAATTAAATTGAATGACTGAAATACATAGCCAATATGCTTGTTACGTACGCTAGAGCGTTGATCAACTTTAAGGCTATGTGTATCAATATTGGCTAATTGATAATGGCCATCAGTTGGCGTATCTAGCAGGCCTAATATACTGAGCAAGGTTGACTTTCCACAACCTGAAGCCCCTGAGATAGCGATGAATTCACCTTTATTGATAGTTAAAGATACATCTTGTAGGGCATGTGTTTTTACTTGGCCTTTACTGTACACTTTATTGATATTGTTAATTGTTACGAGTGCTGTCATGAGGTTTTCCTTAAAGTTTTGAAGTGTCTAGGGCCAAGTGGGTGTAAGTATGCCATTGGCTTAAATCATTTGTGATAATTTTTTCACCCGCAATAGCCCCGGTGGTAATTAACAGTTCAGAGCCTGTTAATTCGCCAAAGGTGATTTGCTGTTGTTGTAGTTGTGGTTGGTTGGGAATTTGTTTGTATAGTCGTTGTGCGCCAAGTGGTTTTAAACCGGGTTGCTGGCTCACATATAATGCATTCTCTTTGCGCTCAACGAATACCAATGCATTGACTGGTTGTGCTGGGCGTAGGTTTGAAGGTAATGGTTCGCTCAGATGTACTTCAGCTACAATAAAGCCATTTTCGACTACAGATGCCAGCTGTTTAACTGTGCCTTTTAGCGTGCCATTGGGATGCTTTAATTCAACCGTAGCACCAAGTTGGATACGCTCAGCAATACGTTGTGGGATATTCAGTCTTGCCATTAATTGTGTTTTTGAACCAACGCGCGCCATTGCTTGCCCTTGGTTTACCCGCTCTCCAAGTTCAATATCTAAACGTTGTAGGGTGCCTGCAATCCCAGCGGTGATAGTTAATGCCGCAACTTTGTTGCTGACTAAATCGACTTGTTTTTGTTGCTGTGTTAATAGAATTTTCTGTTGCTCAAGTTCTAACTTGTGCATTTCTTTTTGTTTTTCAAAGCGGTAATTTGCAAATTCTAGGCGTTTCTTAAGTTGATTGTGTTTAAGAATGGCACGCTCTAAATCAATTTTGGCAGCAATACCTTGATCCGATAGGCGCTGGTTTACGTCAACATCTAACTTAGTCCCTTGTATCTGACTATCAATATCAGCCAATTCGGCTTGGAAGGTTAATTGCTCGTTTTGTTTTTGAAATTTAAATGAGGCAAATTCAGAATGCATACGCTCAAGTTTGGCCTGTGATTCAAACAATTGCTGTTGTAAATCAGGATTAACTAACTTCGCGATAATAGTTGTTGCTTCTACATCAGCACCTGCTCGTAAATAAATCTCACCCACTTGCCCTGTTGCTGGTGCGCTGATTAGGCGTTCATAGCGTGATGCATATTGACCATACACAGGCGTCATAATATCAATATCACCTTGTTGCACAGTAATTATATTGAGCGTGCTAGCACTGAGCTTGGGTACGGTGGGTTTTATTGTGAAATAACCGATACATATGACAACTAAAAGTGTTGCAATAGTCAGCATCATTTTTAATTTGTTCGGTTTTGTTTTTTGGTCAATATTAATATTCATTATTTACTCATCATTTTGATTGATGTAGTCGTTAATGAAAGTTTGATGCCAAATTTAAATTGTTTTATATTTCAATGTTTTATTTGTTTTTATAGTGTTTTAAAATAAATAGATGTTCGATATCGAACACGTCGGTGTTCGGTTTTGAATAACGGTTGTGGATCTAAGTTCAGTAAATAACCAGAACTCAGGTTAAATTGAATTTAGGTCAGTGATTAGAGCCTCGGTAAAATAGATTTAAAACTGATAGCATATTTTGCGAGAAAGTGATCGCCTGTACGCTTTTCCTGAGATGGGTAAAGCAAACGCTAAGCAAAGCTTATGACTCTTAACTGCATCCATCTAGGAAACAAGAGTAAACAGCCCTTAGTTTTATTTAAAATAAATACCAGTAACGTGGTGTTATGAAGAAGGCCGTACTTTTATTAATTAGGTTAAATATTAAAAGTACGGCGTAATTTTTTAGGCTTCTAGCGCTTTTGCGATTAAGCGGTCAATATATTTTTTATGTGCTTTAGTCGCTGTATCTGATCCCCACGCAACACTGGTGTCGGCTATTTGAGTTAGCTGATATAACGCAGCGGTTTTAGCTAGGTTATCAAATTTACTTGCTTTACCAAGGCCTGCAATCGCGATTAGCTGATTAACATACTCAATTTGTAAGTTGTGGCTAATAGAGTTTGCGTCTTTGCTTTTCACAAAGATGCTGGCTGTTAAATCTTGCATAAACTGAGTTAGGCTATATTCATTACCGTATAGAGCGGTGTCAGAAATACGCAGTAATACCGCTGGGTGTAATAGCTGTGCAAGTACAGATTTCTGCATACCTAAAATCATTTGGTGTGCTTTAGGGTCCTCATTTTTACCGTAGTGATTAAAGCCACGACGTTGTAGTTGTAGGTAGCTGTATAGAGGTTGCATGTTTTGTAGCACGTCAGGGGCAAATACAAACTTGGCTAGTATATCCATCGCTTGTGTTTGGCGCTCAAGCGATACTGGCGTAAATGGTTTATCTGCATTTGCATCACCCACTACAGCACGCTCAACATACACACCGCCAATCTGGCGAGAAACAACACCTGCTTGAGCTCGGTATTGACCAAATAAGCTATTAGCAGAGGTAACAAGCTGTTGGTAAGACTCACCTTTAACTGTTGCTTTATCTTTTAGCTCAGTAAATAGTTTATTAATTAGCGCCATACGATCTGCGCCATAAGCTGCAGGATTTGATGACAAATCACCAATCATTACACGTGGATCAATATGGCGACCTGGTGCGCGCATATCGTCGGCATCGTTACCAAAAGCAAGGGCGTGCTCACTTGAGCGAGCAAGTATTTTATCAAGCCGAGCTTGTTCAGCTGCTTTATCTGCAAGTGCTACGCTATAACCGTAGTTAATTGCCCAATCATCGTAAGGACCTGGTTTTGTTTGAAAAATATCACCTTGCTGCATACCAATTGGGGCAATGTTAGCGGGTGCATAATCCATTACAGAACCGGTTACTATGCCTTGGGTTTTGTTTTTATCGTGTACTTCTTTTTCATCCCACAAAATAGATGATTTCATGTTGTGGTTAAGGCCTAAGGTATGACCAACCTCGTGAAGTACCAATTGTGTTAAACCTTGGCGAAGCATTTCTTTGTCTGCAATTTTGTCGCCGCTTGCAAGGCCTTTCGCAAGCATTAGATTTTGTTGAATTTCATGCCCAAGAGAGCAATTCAACTCGCCGGTACTCATTGTTTCGCCGTGACTCATTGTACCTTGGGTGAAAAGGGTGTCGTAAATCCAACGGTTTTTCATAAATACAAACTCAAGCATAATGTCTGAGCCCAGTATTTCACCAGTTAATGGGTTAGCAAGTGCTGGTCCGTATCCGCCAAATGGAGGCTTAGGTGACGAAGTCCAACGTAGTACGTTGTAATTAATATCGCCCGCATCCCAATCTGCATCGTCTGGTTGTACTTTTACTTCCAACGCGTTTTTAAAACCGGCTTTTTCAAAAGAAGTATTCCACGTTAATACAGCGTCACGAATAGTATCGCGCCATTCAACTGGTGTCGTATTCTCTATCCACCAAGTAATTGGTTTTACTGGTTCTGAAAGGGCTGCACCTGCGTCTTTCTTTTGTAAATCCCAGCGTTTTATAACATCTTGATAAGGTGCCCAATCAGTAGACGTCATTTGATCAAATTGGTTGGTAAAATAACCAATGCGAGCATCATCCATACGTGGAGCGTAGTTGTTGTTAGGTAGAGAAACAAATGAGTGCTGCACTTTTAGCGATACACTACGCGGATCGCTAACCGCATTTGAGCCACGTACAGTAGGGCTTGCATTAGTAAATACGTAATCAACTACCACGTCTAAGTTGTTAGGATAAGGACGCTGTTTAATAATGCGTGATTTTTTATCGTCTAATTTACCTACTTTAAAGCGCTTTTTGGCATTTTTATCCGCTGGGTTTGGCGTAGGCGATACTTTGTGAAGTGCTTCGCTTAAAAATAGCTTATTTACATTAAATGCTATTTTTCCATCTTCTTCTTTTTCTATTTTAATGCTTGCTAGTACAGCTTCACTAATATTGGCCTCGCTTGCTTTAGAAATAGCACTGTTTTCATCAAACTTATATCGAGGTGTTTTGCTAATAATATCAATGCGGTCAAAGTACTTTCTAAATTCAATTAACTTAGTTTCACGGTATGCACCACGGTAGTGGCCTGCATCAGTAACTCCATCAATGGTATGCGCAAAATACACAAATGGTGTATCGAGTTGTGACTCGCTAATTACCATTAGGTGTTCACCTGTTTTTCCGTCTTGATAAAGGTTAAATACACCAGCGAATTCGGTTTGTCCTTTGATCATTTCGCTAAGTGTTTTTGGTTCTTTGTCTTCTTTCTTTTCGGCAGCAAATGCATGGCCGCTAAGCGCTAAACTAAGCGCAAGAGTAATAGTGGTTAATTTCATTATTTGATCTTTTTAATGTTTGTTAATTTAATTGGACTGTACGTAAATTAATTTCATTTAGCACATCTTCGCGATGAAATTTGCATGATTACATGTAGTCCTTTGATTTATATGTATAAAATTTTGTAACAAAATATAACAAATGAGTTGAATGACAGGTTCTTCACTTCTCAAAGACATAAATGGTAATACTTTGTATGTATTTGCAACAGTTGCTTACAAATGTCACCTTAATGTTTTGTTTGCCTCTGATATTATGGTGCTAATAGAACTTTAGGGATAAATAGAATATGCAAACAAATTCACTTAAATGGGTCTTCCCGTTCGTAGCACTTGCGATAGGGGTTGTTGGTTTCATGGGAATAAATGCCCTCGCACAAGAATCAGAAAAAAAAGAAATCGTTGATACTCGCCCAACAGTGCAGGTTGAGGCTGTTGCTGCAAATGATCATCAAGTTATTATTAACAGTTATGGTGAAGTAAAGCCGCTTGAAAATACACAGCTTTCGGCGCAAGTGTCGGGTGAGGTGTTAAGTTGGCACCCTAATTTTGTAGCTGGTGGCATTGTTGCGCGCGGTGAAACGCTATTTACCATCGAGAAAGATAACTACGAAGCGGCAGTACTTGTTGCAGAGGCTGATCTTGCTCGCGCACAAGCTGGCTTAATTGAAGAGCAAGCTCAAGCGCAAGTAGCCGAAGACGAAGCAAAGCGTTTTCCAAGTAAAGCTCGAACAGATTTATTTTTACGTAAACCTCAAGTACTCAGTGCGCAGGCATCCGTTAAGTCGGCACAAGCTGCATTAAAACGCGCGCAACGTGACTTAGATAATTGTGACGTGACAGCCCCTTACGATGCGTTGGTTATCAGCCGCAATGTTGGTGTTGGTCAATATGTAACAATGGGTTCGCAAGTTGCTGAGCTAAACAATATTGAAACCGCTGAAGTCATTATTCCTATTGCAGGTTTTGATAGCATATTTTTACCAGAGCGCATAAAGGGCATTACCGCAACGGTTATTCAAAAAGGGTTAAATAGCTTTACTCGAGAAGGCGTGATTGACCGTGATTTAGGAATTATTGATAACGCAACACGTATGAGTAGCTTAGTGGTGCGTATTGAAGACCCATATGGGCTTAAAACTAAACAACCAGCCATTAAGTTCGGTAGTTACGTACAGGTGAACTTTGCTGGTGCGATGCTAAATAATATTTACCGCTTACCGCAAGAGTTAGTAAATAATCAAACAGTGTGGATTGTTAATAAAGAACAACAGCTTGAGCCGCGCAAAGTCACAGTTATTCGTGAAGAGGGTGAATATTTTTATATTAGCGATGGTTTGCAAGCAGATGATAAGTTGGTGATCACTTTGCCAGAATATCCGCAAAAAGGCATGGCTGTAAAAATTGCAGGCCTTCAAGATACTAAAAAAACAGAGGCACTTGAAAGTGCCTCCACTGAACAATTATAAAGGTAGACTGAGTTATGAGTAACACTGAACTACCAAATACAGCGCCAAACGCTGAAAAACAAACCGGTATTATTGCTTATTTTGCCAATAACTCCGTTGCTGCCAACCTAATGATGATTTTTATTGTGGTGATGGGGATTATTAGCTTTCTTAATCTTCAGCGTCAAATGTTCCCAAATATAGAAATTAATTACATTAATATTGAAGCCAATTACCCAGGCGCTTCACCACAAGAAATTGAAGAAAGCATACTTATAAAAATTGAAGAGTCGCTAAAAGATGTGACCGAAATTAAAAAAGGTGTGTACAGGGCATTTAGAAATGGCGGTAGAGCAAGTCTTGAAATTAATACCGATGTAGAGCTTACCGATATACTTGATAAAGTTAAATTACGGGTTGATGGTATTGCGACATTTCCTGCTGGTATGGAGCCGGTCACCATAAGTCAGGTGGAGTTTAAGCAAGATGTAATAGGTATGACGCTTGTTGCTGACCTACCACTTACTGAGCTTAAGCCGATCGCTAATCAGATTGAAGATGAGCTATTACAGCTTTCAAATGTATCTTTGGTGGTAAATGATGTTCCTCTTGATGAAATAGCTATCGAGATAGAGCCCGATACGCTGCGTCAATATAACCTAACCCTTAGTGATGTAGTGAATGCAGTGCGTCGTTACTCAGCTAACTTTTCGGCAGGGCAGTTAAAAACCGATGCGGGTGTTATTTCTGTACGAGTCGAAAATCAGTTTTACTCAGGTGAAGAATTTAGACAAATACCGGTAAAAATAGGGGCTAATGGCGCTAAAGTGTTACTGCAAGATATTGCCGTGATTAAAGATCAGTTCACTGAGGGTGAGCGTTACTTTAAATTTAATGGTGAAAATGCGGTTTATATATCGGTTAAAGCGACCGAAGAGCAAAGTATTATCCCAGTTGCTGATTCAGTAAAAGCATTTATAGAATTAAAAAATAAAGAGCTACCGCTGGGGGTTCGTTTAGAGCCATTAATGGATATGACGTACTACTTAAATGCTCGTTTAGACATGATGGTTACAAACCTTATTCAGGGTGCTGTTTTGGTTGCAATTATGCTATCAATCTTTTTACGCTTTAAGTTGGCATTATGGGTAATGATTGGTTTACCAGTGTGCTTTTTGGGCGCAATGATGATGATGCCACTGTTTGGTGTAACCATTAATATTTTATCACTTTTTGCTTTTATTATGGTGCTAGGGATTGTGGTGGACGATGCCATTGTCATAGGCGAAAGTGCCTACACCGAAATAGAGAAAAAAGGTGGCGGTGTTGTGAATGTGGTTAATGGCGCAAAACGCGTAGCAACCCCCGCAACTTTTGGTGTACTAACTACCATTGCAGTATTTGCTCCATTTACGTTATCTACAGGTCCAGAAAGTGCCTTCTTTTATGGTATAGCTGTGGTGGTAATGCTGTGTTTGGTATTTAGTTTGATTGAATCAAAGTTGATATTGCCTGCCCATATTGCCCACACTCATTTTTCACCAATAAAAGAGGGGGGCTGGCGCGATCGGTTTAATACGCGATTTTTTGGTTTTGTAAATGGCCCATATAAGCGCTTTGTTGTACGTTGTGTTGAATGGCGTTGGTCAGTATTATTTTCATTTATCGCCCTATTGATCGTAACCTTTGCTTTAATCTCATCAAATCAAGTTCGTACTGGGTTTATGCCAAAAATTCCGCATGACTACCCGCAAATAAATCTAGAAATGAATGACAATGTATCAGACATACAAACAATAAATGCTATTCGTGAAATAGAGGCGATGGTGATTGCGATTGATGAAGATACTGAACGCAAATATGGTCAAAAACTCATAAGAGATATTTTAGTCTATAACCAAGGGCGCACCGAAGCCCAAGTGCTTGTGCCACTCGTTGATGAGAGAGTACGACCTTATAACGCGTTTGAATTATCACGCCGTTGGCGCGAAGCCATGCCAGATATTGCCGGTGTTAAATCATTAACCATTTATGATGATGTAAACGGAGGAGGTAGTGATGGCGAATTTGGTTATTTATTATATGGCTCAGATATTGATACATTGAATGATGCTGGTCGCCGCTTTATAGAATTGCTGCAACAGCAAGAAGGCCTGTTTGATATTAGCTCAACAATAGACCCTGCCAGTAAAGAAGTGCAAATGAGTTTAAAACCGGTCGCTTACGATTTGGGTTTAGACTTGGCTTCTATTGCTAATCAAGTTGGGGCAAGCTTTTACGGTGGTGAGGCTCAACGTGTCATCCGAAACGGCGAAGAGGTGCGTGTCATGGTACGTTACCCTAAACTGACTCGAGAGGCATTTTCGTCACTTAAACATGCGGTTGTTACTACCCCGCAGGGCCGTGAAGTACTGCTTGGCGATGTAGTTGAACTCACTGAAACACCGGGTATTAGTTATATTCGCCGCGAAGGGGGTTACCGCACTGTGTATGTTTATGGAAACATAGATGAAGAATTGATTGAACCAAACGAAGTTGTTGAGCAAATTAAAGAAAAATTACTACCACAACTTAAAGAAGAGTACCCAAGTGTTAAGTCTGAACTTGGTGGCGCCATTGAAGAGCAACAAGATCAAGCTAATCAGCAGAAGATGTTTTTCTTCGGTGGTATGATTTTGGTGTATATCTTATTAGCAGTACCTCTTAAGAGTTATGCGCAACCACTTATTGTTATGTCGGTTATTCCATTTAGCTTAACGGGAGCAATATGGGGGCATTACTGGTTTGGTTTGGATATAACTTTAATGTCTGGCTTTGGTATTATTGCCGCAGCTGGGGTGGTTATAAACGACTCTCTCGTCATGACTGATTACGTGAATCAAGCCCGCAAAACAGGTGTCAGTATCAAAAATGCTGTAATAGATGCCGGTTGTGCTCGATTCAGACCGATATTACTTACTTCAATTACTACATTCGCAGGTGTATTGCCCATTATGTTTGAAACAAGCTTACAAGCTAAGTTTGTTATACCTATGGCTGTAGCTCTTGGATTTGCAGTGATGTTTGCCACCTTAATCACTCTTATATTAGTGCCATGCTTATATATAATATTGAGCGATATAGGTGCAATGTTTAAGCGCTTCTTTAGAATGATTTTTAAAAAAGCGACGATTAAAAATTCTATGTCTTGAATGTAAAAGATACACATCAAAAAGCCAGCTCAATGAGTTGGCTTTTTTGTATGCTCGAATAATGATATTACTTATAAAAAGTAAGTATTAGTGATGAGATGAAAGCTTAATTTTACCATTTATATGGTATGAACCATCGTATAACTTGTTTTTAGTGTATTTTTTGTGTATCCATATAGTCATAGATTCAATTTCGGTTTTTTAAGGTGTTGCTGTGTTTATGCATACGTCGTTGGCTTGTGGAAAGTGGTCGACAATAGGTTGCTTAAGTCATCATACCCAATTATTTATTGGTGATGTGGTGAGTGTAACCTTTTATGACATGCAAGGAGAGCTAGTTAGTTTGTCGTTCGATTATAAAATCACCTCACTTGAGCAAGGTGAATCTCATGCGTGGCCACGTTTAGTTGCTGAGTACATTAACGTGCATATTCCACTTGTAAGCGCAGGGCAAATGACAGAGCAAGGGCTTGTTGTAGGTTATCGTCATAATGAGATTTTTGCGTTGCAAAGCAGTGGCATTTATAAAGCTAGTGTCGACTTTCACTGCATTGCAAAATGTGATGAGCGTAAAGCTAAAACTTCCGATGCTTACGATTACATTTATCCAGAAAATAGCGATATTTACAATGCGGGTACAAGAGTATTGCAGCCAAAAACGGGAAAAATTTATCAGTGCAAGCCATGGCCATTTAATGAGTTTTGCCGTGCCAGTGGTGATGAAAAATTAATGTTTGAACCTGGGGTCGGTAAAAGCTGGGCGATGGCTTGGTTACAAATCTCTGACTAATACTTAGCTAAGCTTAATATTTATACTTAACATAATTATTTTTAAGTTGGCCCAGTGGGTAGGCTTTTTTATTTTTATGATAAACTGCGAATATTGTTATTTTTTAATTGGCCTTATTTGTGTCTCGTCCTAACTTACCTTTAAATTTATTACCCAATGCCCCTATTGCTAAAAAACAACCTCACACGCTCAATACTCATAATAAATCACGCACTGACAATTATTATTGGATGCGCGATGATGAGCGTCAAAGCAAAGCAGTACTTGAACATTTAAAGGCTGAAAATATTTATTGTGATGAGCAGTTAGCACCCATGAAGCCATTACAAAATACGCTATTTGAAGAGTTAAAAGCACGTATTGTTAAAGATGATAATACGGTTCCAGTTAAAGATGGCAAATATTGGTATCACTCAGAAGTGCGCGGAGATGATGAATATTCTCGCCATTATCGTAGCACCAGTATGAGCGCAGACGATAAACAGCTTTTATTAGACGTAAACAAAATAGCCGCAGGGTATGAATTTTTTGAATTAGGCGAAGTTGCACTGAGTTCATGTGAGCAACTTATGGCATATTCAGAAGATACTGAAGGCCGTCGTATTTATGTGGTGCGCTTTAAAAACCTTGAAACAGGTGAAATGCTAGCGGATGTACTTGAAAATACCGAAGGGCAAATTGTTTGGGCTAACGATAATAAAACTGTTTTTTATGTAAAAAAAGATCTCCAAACATTACTAGGCTACCAAGTATTTAGGCATCAACTGGGCAGCGATCAAAGCCAAGATGTTTTGGTGTATGAAGAGCAAGATAGCAGCTTTTTTATGGGACTTGGTAAAAGTCGTGACGAAAGTCTTATTATTATTGACTTGGCTACCACCGAAACAAATGATACTTGGGTGCTTGATGCCAATAAACCAAATGGCGAATTTAAAGCATTAATGCCACGCGAGGAAGGGCACGAGTTTGATGTAGATAAACTTGGTGACATATTTTATATTGTGACTAACTGGCAGGCTAAAAACTTTAGGTTAATGACGGCAACAAGCCAAACCATTGCCGATAAAACACAATGGTTAGAGCATACTGCTCATAGAGATGATGTACTGCTCGAAGGCGTTGAGCTATTTAATGACTATTTAGTGTTGAGTGAACGCGAACAAGGACAAGCACGGTTCGTAGTAGTTGATCAACACAACAACCGCATGGCGTTAGATTTTGCTGATCCTTGTTACTACGCAGCTGTTGCAATGAACCCAGAGCCTAATGTGCAAACCGCACGTATTTATTATTCAAGCCTTACCACACCTGGCTCGTTATATGATGTTGATTTAAAAACGGGTTTTAAAACATTACTAAAACAGCAAAAGGTAGTCGGTGATTTTAATGCTGATGATTACCAATCTGAACGGTTAACAATTACTGCCCGTGATGGAACAAAAGTGCCCGCGTCGATTGTGTATCGTAAGGAATGTTTTAACAAAGATGGTACTAACCCGTTGTTTCAATATGGATATGGAGCGTATGGCTATACTATTGATCCGAGCTTTTCTAGTACATCATTAAGTTTACTCGACCGTGGCTTTGTTTATGTTATTGCACATGTTCGTGGATCTGAAATGCTCGGACGAGAGTGGTATGAACAAGGTAAAAAAGAGCATAAACAAAATAGCTTTAATGACTTTATCGATGTAACTAAAGCACTCGTTGCTCAAGGTTATTGTGATAGCAGCAAAGTGTTTGCTTCAGGCGGAAGTGCAGGTGGTTTACTTATGGGAGCCGTAGTCAATCAAGCACCAGAGTTATATTGTGGTGTAGGTTGTCATGTTCCATTTTTAGATGTACTCACTACCATGCTTGATGAAAGCATTCCACTTACCACTAATGAATATGACGAGTGGGGAAACCCAAACGATCCTTGTTTTTATGACGTGATAGAAGCCTACTCACCATACGACAATATTAGTGCGCAAAACTACCCGAATATGCTGGTAACTACCGGACTGCACGATTCACAAGTACAATATTGGGAGCCTATGAAATGGGTTGCCAAAATGCGTGAACTTAAAACAGACAACAATATTTTAGTGTTTAAAACCGATATGGATGCTGGTCATGGTGGCGCATCAGGTCGTTTTAAAAGCTTAGAAGAAAAAGCCCTCGAAATGGCCTTTTTTATAACGCTTGTCAATAAACCGTAAGTACATAACAGCTAATATTAATGAGCCTACTATTGAAGTGGGCTTATTATACTTTCTAAACATCCTTTATAGCGCCTTGATAAATTTAAACACATATCGTTTTTTAGCCTCACTTTATAGTCACCGCTGTCTGTTGGCATAAGTTCGCAAATGGCTTGTTTTCTAACTAAAGTAGAGCGATGAATACGTATAAATCCTTCGGGTTCTAGTTGTTGTTCGATATTTTTCATCGTTTCGCGATGTAAAATTGGCGTGCTACCTTGAGTGAAATGTAATTCCACATAATTACCTGCGCCATTGATCCAAACAATATCTTTTATATCAATCAACCTTACCTTACCGACATCTTTAACTACAATATGCGACGAAGACGGCTTCTCATGTTGGATGCTTTGTTGGTATTGGCGCTCAATGGCACTTGCAATTGGACAAAGGTGAACAATTTTATCAAAGCATTTTTCTATTCTGGGGGCTGTTGAATCTACAGTTAAGAAGTCTACAGCGCCCACTTCAAACGCAAAACTGGCAAACTGGCCTGATTGCCCAATAATGATCAGCTTCATTTTTTTTGCTAATTCGGCTAAGTGTACAATTTGGGTTGGATCAGAGAGGCTTGTTAACTCGTAAAAAAGCACATTATATTTCGTCGTATCTATTTGATCTAATCGCTTATCTGCAGCAAGAGATTGAGACTTAAAATGACGGTGATCTTGCATTTGTTTTGTTAAAAATGTTGCAAACGTGGCATTACTAACCAGTGTTTGAGCATGAAAAGAAGCGTCCATTATTTTATACCCCATTGTGTAGATAATAATTAAGACCGTGTTTAGAGAGAAAAGTGTTAAAAAAAATACAATATTTTTATAAAATTATTGTGATATATGCATTTAACCCATCAATCTTGCAGTTCACACCAATATAAACGCCTGTTAAAGCAAACATATAGAGACTTGATATTAATCTTTTTAATGTGGCCCGTGAAGTAACTATTTAGTTACAAAAATAACAATTCAGGGGAATTACATGACATTAACTAACAAGGTTCGCACGCGATTATTTAAAAAATCATCGTTAACTATTGCGCTAAGCAGTGCAATACTTGCAGGATTTTCATTTCAAGGTGTGGCTGCAGAAGATGATGAAATTGAAAAAGTAGAGCGTATTCAAATAACGGGTTCACGCATCAGTAAAGCAAAGCTTTCTCAACCAGCACCTATTGTCACAATTACAGCGGAAGATATCGCAAAAGGTGGTACACCAGATTTAGGGAGTATTTTAGCTGAGCTGCCATCAATAGGTGCAACTTACTTTAAGTGAAACAGATTTTGACTATGATTTTTATTATGTTTATGGTCAAACAGATAATCGTCGTAAAACATTGAATGATTTAATACCCGATAATTTAGTAGATTACTCTTTGCAAGGTGAACTTAAGTTAAACTTGTTTGTTAATCACTTAATCACTTAATCACTTAATCACTTAATCACTTAATCGAATTAGAAGGTTTCGAATTCCAAAGTCGTCCAGATACGGTAAATGTAGAAAACGGTGAAGTAGGTGACTCTGAGTGGCAAGCTCGTTTTTCTGCAGTGTATAAATATAACGATATAACACTTAACTGGACAACTCGTTATATTGACCGTTCAGCTCGTTTTGATTTGTCACCAGATGGAGATATAGAAGAAGACCTACAACCAGGTTACGTAGGTTCGATTATAACTCATGATATTTCAGCAAGTTACTTTGTATTTGAAAATACACGCGTAGATTTTGGTCTTCGTAACTTAACGGATAAATTACCGCCAGCATATATCTCTGCCAGTGGTGACAATGAAGCTATTTATGATGCTGTAGGTCGACGCTTTTTCGCAAATTTAAGTGTGAATTTTTAATTCTAATTTAACCAGTTTTAGAATAAAGCCTCAGTAATCACTGAGGCTTTTTGCAATACACTGCTTTATTGTCCACTTAAACCAAAAACAACGCCACTGGTAACAGGGGCGTTGTTTCGCTTTGGGGTGAGGTTAATATAGCAACCGAATCGCTTGATTGTTCGCGATTTATCCCTAATTAAGCCCTCAATGAGGGCTTTTATTTTTTTGACTTAATCTAAATATGCTTTAAGCATCCAAACGAGTTTCTCTTGCTCTGAGATATAATCGCTCATTAACGAAGCCGTTCCTTCGTCTTCAGCGTCACTTGCTTGGTTCAATATTTCGCGCTGCATTTTAATTAGCGTGCTGTAACCGGCTAGTAAGTTTTCTACAGCAGTAACTCCATCGCTAATACCTTTTGCTTCTTTAATTTTGCTTACTTCTAAGTAATCAGAAAATGCGTGAAGAGGCTCGCCATCTAGCGTTAAGATGCGCTCAGCTACTTCGTCTACTTTTAAAAGTAAAAGGTTATAAATTTCTTCAAACTTAATGTGTAGTTCAAAAAAGTTACGGCCTTTAATGTTCCAATGAAAACCGCGCGCATTCATGTACTGAATTTGGTAGCTGCTTAATAACGTATTGAGTGACTTTACAATATCATCACTTTTTGCGCTGTTTAGACCAATTGCGTTTACCTGTGACATAACTGACTCCTTTAATAACCGTTTGTTTGTGAACTTGTGATAAGTATTGCGTACCAGCTTAAATTAGTAAAATCGTTTATGTTAATCAACTTTATAGTTTTAAACTATCGTAACCAGTAATGCTTATATTCACCCTTACCTAATAGAAATGGGTCGGATTAATTAAAATACCACCCCTTACAAGAAAATAAACATTTGAGCTGTGTAAATTATGATCTAAAACAAGTTTTGTATGGGCAAAGTACAAAGGCATTTTATTGTTTGATTTAGGTCAAAAAGCACTCGTTTTAATAGCGCATACTAATTTTGTAGCAATTATTAGGAGAGATAACATGCACGCAAAAACAGTTAAGCAAAATAAAGCAGAGTTGATTGTAGTTGGTATAGCGTTGGTGGCATTTGTATTGGGGTTAGTTGCTCATTTAGCAGGAGCTAGTATTGCTAATTCGGGTTTTTTTGGTTACATAGCAGCGCCAATACCCCTGATATTGGGTATTATATTTTTAATAAGTTATAAAATTGCAGAAGCCGCAGAAGATTAATTCTCACTTAAGCATTTTAAAATGTAGTCGACCACTTCGCGTGAGTAAATCATACTGGTATGGCTTAAATGGAACACTTTATGTTCAGCCATACCTTTGAGCTTAGTTTCATCAAGCAATACAGTACCATCTGATTTACTGCCTTTAACTATAAGAGGCATTAAACCAATGGGTAAGTCACCTGCAATACTAAAAAGCTTCGCTTTAAACGGCCAGTTACCATTTTGTGTAAGCAAAAATTCAACGCTATTTTTTAAAAAAGACTCAAACCCTTTTTGCTTCATTTTTTGTGCAATATGGCTACCTTGATGAGGCGTGCCTAAAGTAACTACTTTTGTAATGTGTTGGCTTGCATCTGAATTAGCTTCTAGGTATGCGCGAGCGACTAATCCGCCCATTGAGTGACATACCAGTGCAGAAGGTTCGCCTGCAATAAATTCATCAATTTGAGCAAAAATAGCATCGCGGTTTGGATCAAGCGTATTATAAGTAAGGTTTAATACCTTAACACCAGATTCTTCTAAACGAGAGCACAGTGGGCGCATAACAAAGCCAGACATATATAAGCCATGTAAAACAATAACGTGTTTAATCTTCATACGCCCTCAAAAAATCATTAGTTACATTAACTGCTGTGGTTTTATTTCAATATTAGTATTATCTGTGTTGACCCACACTTCGCCATCTTGAATGGTAATTGCGAGCTTAATACTGCGATCAACCAAAGCAGCAAGCGCTTGTGTAGTTGCGTAATCAAGGCTAAAAATACTTAGGTTTTTAAATTCATACAACTTAGGTTGATGTTTTTGCCACCAAATTGCCTGATTGTTTTCACCATAAGTATAAAGCACCACTTTTTTAGATTTATTACAGGCTTTTTTAAGGCGTTTTTCATCAGGTAAACCCAACTCAACCCACAACTCTATTTCTTCGCTGTAATTTACATGCCAAAGTTCAGGCTCATCATCAGCACTTAATCCTTTAGTAAATTCTAAACCGTCACAGCTATTGAGTGCAAAAGCGAGTAGACGAATCATCAATCGTTGATCGGTTTCTGAAGGGTGTTGAGCCAAGGTTAAACTAAAGTCTTGGTAAACGTGGCGGTCCATATCGCTAAGCGATAATTGCACTTTCATAATGGTGGATTTAAGAGCCATAACAACTAATCTAAAAAAATTTGCGCCAGTATAGCGCATTAATACCCAAACCACCTCAAGATAACAATCCAGCGTTTTATTGGGTTAAAAAAGTAAATTTACGCATTAATAGTGAGCCTATCGTAAGTCAACTTAACGGGCGAACATTGACATGAAGCGTGCTTATATAGCTAAACTTGGTCTCTACCTTTAAGTAGCGCTTTAATTACTTGTTTTGCTAGCGCATCAACAACTTTCATACATACAGAATTACCAAACTGTTTATAAATTTGGCCCTGAGATACGGCGTCAATAATGTATTCTTCTGGGAATCCTTGTAATCTGGCACATTCTCGAGGTGTTAGCTTTCGAGGGCGTTTACCAAGTTCTGATTGATCAATTAAAATTTCAGAGCCATCTTTGTAGTAACGGGCACTTATTGTGTTTGTATATTGGCTTTGCGCGTTAAATATCGAATAGCCAAAGCCGTTACCTCTTGCTTCGTGATTTTTTCTTCTGCGTTGATGGCCCACCCATATTTTTTCAGATATCGTGAATTTATCATCACTAGGAGCTATAGCGCTTAAGTCTTCTAAAATATCACCCACTTTTGTTGGTGTTTTAAGTGCGATTGGCCAATTAAACAGTTCATCAAAATTACAGTCTTTAAAGTGGTTTTTATTAAACCCGACTATGAATACACGCTCTCTGTTTTGAGGAACGCCAAAATCACCTGCCCTAAGTACTTTATAATCAACCCAATAATTTAACTTCTCTGATAGCGCATGTCTTGTCTCTTCACTTAAAGGCACATCATCCGGAATTTTTAAATCAAAGTTACCTCTTAAAATATCTAAAATGGTATTTAAGGTACGGCCTTTGTCATGACCTTGTAGCTGTTTTACATTCTCAAGTACAAAAACTTTAGGTTTTTTTTCTGTGAGGATTCTTTGAATTTCAAAAAACATGGTTCCACGGGTATCGCTAAAACCTTGTTTTAGCCCTGCTTGAGAGAAAGCTTGGCACGGGAAGCCACCTAAAAGTATGTCATGATCAGGAATATCTGAAGCCGCTATTTGAGTAATGTCACCATTAGGCATTTCACCATAATTAGTTAGATATGTTTTTTGCGCAAACTGATCCCACTCAGAGGTAAATACACAGTGCCCTCCAAGCTTTTGAAAGGGTAATCTTATGCCACCAATTCCAGCAAATAAGTCTATGAATGTAAATTCAGACTCAGATAAGGCTTTTTGCTTAAATGGTGCATTATCTAAATGAGATTTTAGTTCTGACTCAAGGTTGAATATATCAGCTAGTTTTTTTGCTGTAGGTTTATGTTCACCAGTTTCCCACCCTCTAACTGTACGCTCACCCGTAGAAGCCATACCAAGTAAGTTCGCAAATTCAGTACGTCCTAACCCTAAGCCTTCTCGTATGCTTCTAATTTTTTTTGCTATATCTTTATTTATTAAAGCTGTTTGCATAGTACAGTTTAACTTATCCGGTTTTAATCCGAGGAGAGTAGCACTACATAAATAGCCAAGCAATACGTATAGAGCACTTGAAAGCTTAGTGATAAATATAAGACACCAGCAGACATATTATGGGTTGGCGTTATCAGCCCTTTTCTTTGGGATATTTATTAACAGAGGAGAGGTGTGATATATCTTTGAGCTGCTAAACAATTTATGAGTTTATGACTAAAGGCACATTCCCAAATCAAGTTTCGTTATGTATTAAGTCTGAGCTAGTACAATTAATGACTCGCTGTTAAAAGCGCCCCAAGTAGGGCACTTAATTTATTTACTTTCATCTTCATAGATTGCTTTTAAAATCTTTAATATAGCAATCGTATGAATAATGATTCTTACAGTATTAGAATTTAGCAATATATCCTCCTCTTAGTTATTACTGTCTAAACTCAGTAGCTGCCTTTCTGCAAAAGAAACACAGGTTTCACCTACGATAATGTGATCAAGCACAGTCACGTCTATTAGCGCTAAAGCACTTTCTAGCTTCTTTGTAATGAGTTTGTCTGCCTGTGATGGCGTGGGATCACCTGAAGGGTGATTATGAGCAAAGATAACGCTGGTGGCGTTTTTATTAAGCACAGACTTAACAACCTCCCTTGGATAAACCGAAGCTGCATTAATAGTTCCAAAGAAAAGCTCTTGATAATCAATAATCCGATTTTGGCTATCCAAGTACAACGCAGCGAATACTTCACGCTCATATACGCCTAGTTTTGCCTTTAAAAAGTCTATGGCTGTAGAGGGGCTATTAAGCGCCCCTAGGCGAGCATATCTTTGCTGCATTATTTCAGCTGCTCTTTCTAAGATTTGATCTTCTAAACATTTAAATTTTGATTCGTATTGCTTGGTTTTAATTAAAGCCATTATTAGGTCCTCAGGTGGATGATTGATACCCCTAAGTGATATATGCCTTCAATATTTTGGATTTAGCCACCAGCCCAAAAAAGTAACTTTCTACATAACTGATATATCTCTTGAACCTATAACGGAGATAGAAAAATGCGGTTAATCAAATTAAAAGAAGTTATACAAAAAACGTCACTTGGCCACTCAAGCATTTATAAGTTTATTGCTGAAGGGTCTTTTCCCAAGCAAGTATCATTAGGAGCTAAGTCGGTAGCTTGGCTTGAGTCAGAAGTTGATGATTGGATAATGGATAGATTAGGGGAAAGAGAGGTATAAGTCGTGGAATTAGCTTTTAGCTAAAATTCATATGGAAGGAGCCCTATTAAATATACTGAAAGCTTGCCTAATAATTGCCAATTGCTAATATAGCCCATCATTTGAAACTGCCATCCAGTTAGCCAATGTTTTAAATCTTTATTTTCCGTTAATCAAGCTGAAACCATTTGCGAACTAATTATTCAGCTTTAATTATAGAGAGAAACAATTTCTGTGTGGTCAAGTTTTCAAAGCTTTCAAGCTTATTAATAGGTATGTATTTTGAATAGTGTGATCTTTTCTTTTTTTTCTGGCTCAGGTTTCTTAGACCTAGGCTTTGAGAAAGCTGGGTTTGATGTTGTCTTTGTTAATGAGATTGATAAATCATTTATCAATGCTTATGAGCACAGCCGTCAATTGATGGGGCATTCTCAACCCAAGTATGGTTATCATACTGGTTCAATCGAGGATTATTTAGAAGAACGTGATGAATGCTCACTAGCTAAGAGCGTTAAGTCGGAGCAAGCTAATGGCAAATTAGTTGGTTTTGTAGGAGGGCCTCCTTGCCCAGACTTCTCTGTAGGTGGAAAAAACAAGGGGCAAGAGGGTGAAAATGGTAAACTTTCTCAATCATATATTGATTGTATTAAAAAGTTTGAACCAGATTGGTTTGTCTTTGAAAATGTAAAAGGACTATGGAGAACGAAGAAGCATCGTGAATTTTATGAGCGTTTAAAAAGTGAGCTTACAGATGCAGGATACATACTAGATAACAGACTAATTAACTCATTGGAATTCGGTGTTGCCCAAGATCGTGACAGAATAATACTGTTTGGTATAAAAAATACTAAAGCTAAATTAGAAGCTAAGTTTGAATGGGAAAAATATATGAAGTATCCCAATCGAGTGGCATTTGACTTTAATTGGCCCAGTACAAATAGGTTTGGAGAGCAGCCCCCTTTTCCTGATAATGTTCCCGAAGACCTTACAATTCAATATTGGTTTGATAAAAATGATGTAAGTGCTCATCCGAACGCTAAAGCTCACTTTACGCCAAGAGCTGGGCTTGCTAAGTTCCTAGTTATAGAAGAAGGCGATACAGCTAAAAAATCTTATAAACGACTGCATCGATATAGATATTCACCAACTGCCGCATATGGTAATAATGAGGTTCACCTCCATCCATATGAGGCAAGAAGGTTATCAGCAGCTGAAGCGCTGGCAATACAATCTTTACCAAAGGAATTCCAATTTCCTCAGACTATGACATTAAGTGCAATGTTTAAAACTATTGGTAATGGAGTGCCATACTTATTTTCTTATGGTATTGCATCTACAATAAAAGATTACTTAGAAAAATAAAAATGAATGGTAATAAAAATGGATATTGAACAAACAAAAACATGGATAGACGAGCTAGTTAATGTAGAACTTAAATATATTACTGGCCGCAATATAGTCATTATAGAAAGTACTGATTGGAGTGGAACAGGAAGGGTAAATGTATCTCGTGGTGAAAACAATTTCTCAATAAGGTTTGAACGAATTGAAGCTTTACTTCACAAACTTCAAGGTGGGGCTCCTATACATGTAGATACAGAGCTTCGCTCTGGTAGTAATGACCGCAGCGCTATTGAAACAATAATTGCAAATTTCCCTGTAGTTGGTTACATGAAACCTAAACAGGGAAGGAACAGAACTAAAAATAAAGTTATACAGTTGATGAATCAAGAGTTACACCCATTAGGAGAAACTCTTGATGTATCTGATGAGCATTATAAAGCGCATTTATTAACCTCTTTTAGTTTAGATACTGTAACGCTTTTATCTAAGCCTTTCCTTCTTTTAGCGGGTATATCAGGAACAGGTAAAACTCGCTTTGTCAGAGAGCAGGCGGAGCTAACAGGCTCCTTAGCAGATACTTACTGCTTAACATCTGTGCGACCTGATTGGCATGAGCCTAGTGACATACTGGGATATGTATCTCGCTTAAGTGGATGTGCTGAGTTTGTAGTAACGGATGTACTTAAGTTTATTGCTAAAGCATGGCGTGAAATACTTGATAAAGGTATTTCATTATCAGTAAATGAAAAGCTTTTATGCCTTCAAGGTGGCGTATCAGACATTGATGCAATAAAACCATATTGGCTTTGCTTGGACGAAATGAATTTAGCGCCTGTTGAACAGTACTTTGCGGATTACTTATCAGTCATTGAAACAAGGTGTTGGGCTTGGGATGAAGATGATTTTCAATACTCGTGTGACCCACTATTAAAAGCTACTACAATTCAATCAATCGATAATATTGAAAAACTACGTGAGGAACTGGGGTTTGCGGATGCGAATTATGATGATGCGTGGCAACATATTTGTGAATATGGTTTAAGTATTCCATTTAACTTGATAGTTGCTGGCACAGTAAATATGGATGAAACTACCCATGGCTTTTCTCGTAAAGTAATAGACCGAGCGCTAAGTTTTGATTTTGGCGACTTTTTCCCTAACGATTTCGATAATTTTTTTGCACCTACAACCACCAATAAGGCATTGAGTTACCCTATTTACTCTGACGCACGGACCAGTACCGATAAACTCCCTAAAATAGATATAGATGGTCGTAAAAGTATTGCATTTATTAATGCAATAAATAACGTATTGGCACATACGCCATTTAAGCTTGCATACAGAGCGCTTAACGAGCTGCTATTAGCAGTTATAAGTAGCGAACCCAAAGAAGAGGTTGACTTAAAAGCGGTATGGGATGACTTTTTAATGTGTAAGGTTTTACCCCGTATTGAAGGTGATACCGAGAAGCTTGCCGCAGTTGAAACTGTCGATATATCGATATTGAAACAATTGGAAGAAATTCTTGAAAGTGAATTTGGTAGCTTTTGGAATGAATTACCTGGCTCAGATAAAGCAAGACCTGATTTGTACCGTGAAAATGTAGATGGCGATAAATTAATTCATATTACTTGCCGGAGCAAAGAAAAAATAAACTGGATGGAAGATAGGTTAACAACATTTGGTTTTACAAGCTTTTGGCCTTAATTAAACTGGATGGAGTGCTAAGGAATGCAAGAGCTTTTATATCTGCAATCATCACAGTTTGAATTATCTATCTGGACGAACGATATTTTTAAACGAAAACAGGTTTACCAAACGTGGCTTGGTAAACGCAATATCGCTTGTTCAGATCTTGAAACACTCGCCAAAGAATCGACTTATGCAATTAAGCTGTCCCCTTCTTTAGATGTTGATACGTTAGTAGTAGATAAAAAAGAGTATGAAGCGACTAATCACGCTAATAGCATAGGTATTGCCGAGCCTATTTTTTTTGAAAATACACAATATCAATTTGAATGGGAGTTTAGCTCTGAAGTTGAAAGTGCTTATTTAACCCACCGTAGCCAAAGCATTAATGATAGCTTTCGCTTTAAAAGAGCGAGCTTAACTTCTTCAGCACGATTAACAGGTACATTAAATACGGGGAATGATGTTGGTTGGATGCGTTTGCCGCTTGAGTTTATTGCAGGTGAAAAGGTATTTAAAAGTAATATTTCCTTTGAAGTACTGCCAACAAAAATGGATATGCATAGCGACTTACCTGCCATGTATAAAATGATTGATAAAGAATTTCCACTATGGCGCTTTAGCTTACTTGAAAAAACAGAACAGAATGCTTCTAAGGGGCAGCAAAGAGGTCACTTTCCTCTGCTGTGGCTTGCTAACTTTAATAATTTACGCAAACGGTTTGAAGATGGCCTTAAGGTTATTACTCAAGCTCCGCACAGTCGCTTACAGTCATATGTTTCATATTCAAAAGCGGATAGGTTGAAAGGGCGTTTACCTCAACGTTTAAGTGAAAAGGTTAAAGAAGATATAAAAAGTAAGCAGTTCGCTAAGCGGTATAAAGTTGAAAAAAGACAGCTTAGTGTAAATACACCTGAAAACCGTTTTATAAAAATGGTGGTTACAAATAGTAAAAAGTGTATTGCCAAATTTGAAAATAAACTAAGGGAAGCAAATAAAGCACCAGATAAGCAACGCCTTTCAAATAGCTTTTTAAATGAATTACAAGAGTGGCAAAAACCTTTACAAAAAACACTAAATCAGAGCTTTTTTAAAGAGGTAAGCACGTATACAGGGCTTAATAGCGAATCTTTAGTTTTGCAGCAAAAAACGGGCTATAGCGCTGTATATCGCGTGTGGCAAGAATTAAAATACTATTTGGATGTGTTTGAAGAACAATCAAGCGTATCAATGAAGTCTGTCGCTGAAATATATGAAGTGTGGTGCTTTTTAGAGATTCGAAATATTTTAATAAATGAACTGCGCTTTGAAGATAAAACAAAAAAGCTAAATAATTTACAGTTAAACGACTTTTTAGAGTATAAATTAGAAGGCGGCTTAGCAGGCGCGTTTGAATTTGAGCGTGAGGATGGTCTAAAAGCAAAACTATTGCACGAGCCATGGTTTAGTAAAAGTGGTAATCCTATTAAGTCATATTTAGTTAGCCAAAACCCAGACATTGTACTTGAAGTAACGTTACCCAAGCCCAACTCTAAGCGATTTATTTGGATATTTGATGCCAAGTACCGTATCAAAACGAAGCAAGGCCGCTATGATGAAGACAATATTGATACAACAGACTTTGTGCCTGATGATGCTATAAATCAGATGCACCGCTACAGGGATGCGTTAATTCATATAAATAAAGAAAGCCAATCAGACAGCATAAACAAGAGCAGACCCATATTTGGTGCGTTTGCTTTATATCCAGGTTACTTTAAACAAGAGACTAACCCACAAAGTAACCCTTATAACGAGGCTATTCATGAAATAGGTATAGGTGCATTTGCATTGTTGCCAAGTGCTGGTGGGAAAAGTGGTAGTTATTGGCTTGCTGAATTTTTACGTAAACAGTTGGGTGATGGGAATAAAGACTATGCTAAGAACTCTCAGGAGATAGAAGAGAGTTTATATGTTCAAGAAGCAGCCCGAATTCCATATGCAGGTATGAAGCAGATGCTATATCCTGATTTGGTTTTTACAGCTGCTTTAGGTGGGTTGGCAGGGCGAGATAAAAGCTATTTTGAACGCTTCGAAAATGGCTTAGCATCTTGGTATCACACCCCATTAGCTACTTTCAATTCAGCAACAAAAAAATCAAAACTCAATGTGTTAAAGGAAATTAGGTATTTAGCCATTGCCTCTACGAGTGCTATTAACTCTCGAACTAAATCTATAAAAAAAGTATGGCCAGTAATTGACTGCCAAATAGTAGCGCGAAGTAGTTTAACTATTGAGCAGGCGGGTAAATTGAATCCTAGTGCCGAAGAATGCGTTTTGTTTAAGCTTGGAAAACCCCTTACTCTTAGCTCTCTGGTTGAGTCTGTACCGCATCGGCCACTAGTTAAAACAATGAAGCTCACTACGTTGTCTAATCTTGAAAAGGCATCTGTATTTAAAGAGGTTGAGAAAGTTTATTCTCAAACGCTAAGCTGATTTTAGTGGCTTTGGTTTTTACTTAGTAGGCTGTCTAAAAAGAGCTTTAAACCAGCATAATTTTCACACTCAAAAGTGATTGCCCCATCACCAGCATAGATCTCTGGCTCTTCATTATTTCCTTCATTGATTGCTTCAACTATTACATATCTAGGCGTCTCTTCTTCTCTTTGCTCTATGTCAGCATAATCTACCCATAGTACATAATACTGTTCGTCTACTTTTAAGTAGAAGCTAGGGCATTGATCATTGTGCCAGCTTTTATCTATTAGATAAGGGTGATCTTTTAAGTCACAGCCGAGGCCAAAGTTTTGACCAAATTCTTGTTTATAAAGTGACATATTGTTTCCTTCTTAAAAACTAATTTAGCCAGTGTTACACGCACTGGCTCTATGCCGTACTTGCGTTATAAGGCGTTTAAATGCTCTATAGCCACCTTCCAAGGAAGCCTTCGGCCTGATAGCTTCATTTTTTCATAGGCTTTTAATGCAGTTTCTTTCGTTACTATTTGTTGCCTAACAAGCTGCGTTATTAATGAAATAGTACCTTGCACAACAATGCCTTCTTTTTCAGCAGCTTTTCTTAAAGCCATATCGCCAGTTACAAGAGGGCAGTTTTTTTGCTTAGCTAAACACAAAGCAAATATATCGTTACGGCTGGCGTTTAAATACAGCGGAATTAACTCCATTGCATGCATCATCGAATCAGGTGATAGCTCTTCTAAAGTTAAACCCATAGCAGGTAAATGTGCGTGTTCTTCTTCAAGTTCTTCAACAAATAAGATGTCAGGTATGGCGAATTGGTAAGGTAGCTGAAAAAGTTGGGTTAGTAGCTCCCCTTCTTCCATGTCTATTAATATATTGGCATCACTAATTAGTAGCTGCTGTATTAAGCACCTCTAACTTTCGTTCTTTGTGAAAGCTTGAAAGTGATACCCCTAATAGCTCTGCTGCTTTAGATATACCAATGTATTCTTCACTTAGCGCACGATATACTAGCTGCTTGTATAGGTAAGTAGCTTCATGCGGATAAGGTTCGCCAGGTTCCTGAGTACGCCAGCCCTGCTTACCAAACCAAATGAACATATTCTTTTGGGTTTGATATGAAATTACGCCAGACTGTGAAGCACGATACAAAGAGGCAAGCATGCTTATACCGTACTCATGCTTGAGCATATATAGCTCCTGTGCTTCTAGTTGTGTTCGGCTTTTACCTAAGTGTTGTATTAAGCTAGTGCTTGGTAATAAAAAAGCCCCTGCAAAGTGATTACACGCCTTTTCTTCGTCTAAGTTTTCAGAAAGTCGGTTATGTAATACTAAGTGACCTAATTCATGAGCAAGTGTAAACCGTTGGCGATCGCCACTTTGTGCCGTAGAGATAACAACAACAGGTAGCCCATTAATGTTACCCGCTAGACCATCAAACTTTTTACTGGTTTCTACATCAGTACAAATGATCATTACACCTTTCGATTCCAGCGTATCAATCATGTCATGAATAGGATTTAAGCCTAAACCCCATTCATTGCGCATTGTGGTGGCTACACCTTCTAGTTGCTCATATGAATCAATCACGTCAGGTAATGTACTTGGTAGTGAAAATGGCGTGATAGGTTTAATAGAATCTGGATAAAAGTTTAAAAGCTCTTGCCAGCGCTCAGCCTGATCTAAAATATCACCATTTATACGATCTAAAATCTTCTGTGGCGTGCTTGCACGCTTACGATATTCCACACCTCCTAATTTTACTTTTATAGGACGGAAAAAGTATTCAGTGCGCACTTCAAGTGCGCTTGCAAGCTTTAATAAATTAGAAGAAGAGGGCATAGCAGTACCATGCTCATATTTTTTTATAGCATTAGCAGATATACCAACTGCGGTAGCTAGCGCTTGCATTGATAGGCCTGAGGCTTTTCGGGCACGAGTAAATCGTTCAGCAAACATGTATATATACCTCTTGGTTTATAAAATTAAGTTATTTGTCGTAAATATAAACCATGGGTGTATTTTTGTCTATGAACATAAATTACACTTATATAGTTGCGATATACTACTGGTTTTATTTATACGAGAAGTTTAATGGCATTATGTAGTAAACTACTCACTATTAGTTGAGGTGATAAATCGAAATTATTCACCCAGTACCCCGCATAGCACTTAATTAGGTAAAGCATGGTGTTATGGGTTGAAATAAAAGGTTTATAAATCAAATGAGTAGAGCAGGAATACAGTGGTTCCCTGGGCATATGAATAAAGCCCGCAATGAAATTAAAGAAATAATGCCGCAAATGGATGTGATTATTGAAGTGCTTGATGCGCGCATTCCTTATAGTAGCGAAAACCCGATGGTGGCAACCTTGCGTGAAGGTAAGCCGGTCATCAAAATTTTGAACAAAGCTGATTTAGCTGATCCTAAAATGACGCAGATCTGGAAAGACTATTTTGAGCAAGAAAACGGTGTTAAAGCGATTTCTTTTGGTCATGATAAAGCAGCTGAAGTACATCGTATCAATGAGCTGTGTAAAAAGTTAGTGCCGCATAAAGTGGGTGCCGATAAACAGATTAAAGCCATGATAATGGGTATTCCTAACGTGGGTAAATCTACGTTAATTAATGTACTGGCTGGACGTATAGTTGCAAAAACAGGTAATGAACCTGCGGTAACTAAAGCGCAGCAACGTATTAAGCTTGAAGACGGTATTATGCTTTACGATACGCCAGGTATGCTTTGGCCAAAAGTAGAAAACGAAAACTCAGGTTATCGCTTAGGCGCTACAGGTGCCATTCGTGATACCGCACTTGAGTATGAAGAGGTAGCAAGTTATACCGCTGAATATTTATTACGTGCTTATCCTGAGCTTTTAAAAGCGCGCTATAAAATCGCTGAGCTTCCTGAGAATGATTGGGAATTTGTTGAAATGGCAGGCAAAAAGCGTGGTTGCATTCGTGGTGGAAACCAAATCGACACGTACAAAATGTCTGAAATCCTAATTAACGAACTGCGCGACGGTATTATTGGCCGTATTACTATGGAAACTCCGCAAATGCGTGAGGAAGAAGAGGTAATGGTTGCAGGTTTACGTGCGGCAGCAGAGGCTAAAAAACAAGCTAAAGAAGAAGAGAAACTCCAACGCCGAGCACGAGCGCGTAAAAATCGTCGTTAATTGATTTAGTTTAGGGTCTGTTGATCTTTGCGGATTAAAATTTGTTCAGACTAGGGGCTATTTAATCGCGGCGCGAGGTTTGTAACCTAGTGGGCTAAGTAAAAACCGAGCAACAAAGAGTAAATAGCCCCTAGGAAGAACCCTTTGGGCAGCGCCTGTTTGTCATTAATGCTACGTTATCGCCCATTTATGGGGAATAACCACACTACATAGGCTCTGCCTTGCCTAAATACCAAACAGACTGCTGCAAATTTAACCTTGAAAGATCAACAGACCCTAATTTAACCAACTAAATTACAGACATAAAAAAAGCCCGTAAGGGCTTTTTTAGTTTCATATCTACCGTCACCGATATGAGCAATGTAGCAAGTAAAATAGTAGGGCGGTTACTTATTATCAACATCAAGGGGCGTTGCGGTTCATAACAAGTAACCATAGCTGTTAACGTGCGCCACACGTTGTTTCAGGGTCGAGAAACAAATCAATTCATTCCGTTACAAGCCAGTATGTTTGCCGTCTTGTTGATAGTGATTATCAGTTAGATTCAATTAACTGTCAACACCTAAATGCAAATAATTCTTATTATCTATTTGTTTGTTTTATAAGCTGATGTTAAACATAAAAAAATTGCGACTATTTGGTTTTTCTTAGTGTTGGGTGACATAGGCTGTGATTAAATTGCTCTTAGTTTAAACAAGTATTAGTTTTCAAAGATTAGTAATTTCTGAGTATAGATTAAAATTTTAGCTGTTTAAGCTATGGTAGTGTGTTGTTACAAAATAACGAAATAACTTTATGTACCTAAAGTTAGGGCGACAAAAAATAGTGTTTTCATTATGTTACATGTGATTTTTAACTTAAAATGCAAAATAGATCTTGCGCATAAAAAAAATATCTTGAATTGATTGCATTTTAAGCGGCTTGCATGGTGATGTTCGCTTTAAGTGATGTTATACTCCTGCCGAATAATTTATCGACTTTATTAAGAGTAAAATTAATGGCAGATTTATCGAAGTACAGAAACATTGGTATTTTCGCGCACGTAGATGCGGGTAAAACCACGACTACTGAGCGTATCCTAAAGCTTACTGGTCAAATCCATAAAACAGGTGAGGTTCATGATGGTGAATCTACTACTGACTTCATGGAACAAGAAGCTGAGCGCGGTATTACTATCCAGTCTGCGGCAGTAAGCTGTTTCTGGAAAGATCACCGTTTTAACGTTATCGATACACCAGGACACGTTGACTTCACAGTTGAAGTTTACCGTTCACTTAAAGTACTTGATGGCGGTGTTGGTGTTTTCTGTGGTTCTGGTGGTGTTGAACCACAATCAGAAACTAACTGGCGTTATGCTAATGACTCAGAAGTTGCACGTATTATCTTCGTTAACAAATTAGACCGTATGGGTGCTGATTTTTACCGTGTAACTGAGCAAGTACGTAAAGTACTTGGTGCTGTACCACTAATCATGACTCTACCAATTGGTATTGAAGATGAGTTTATTGGTGTTGTAGACGTTTTAACTAAAAAAGCATATGTTTGGGATGACACTGGTCTTCCTGAAAACTACGAAATCACAGATGTTCCTGCAGACATGGTAGAAAAAACTGACGAGTATTATGAAATGCTTGTTGAAACTGCCCTTGAGCAAGACGATGAACTACTTGAAGCTTACATGGAAGGTGAAGCACCTTCTGTAGAAGATATCAAACGTTGTATCCGTAAAGGTACTCGTGACCTTGCTTTCTTCCCTACATACTGTGGTTCTGCGTTTAAGAACAAAGGTATGCAGCTTATTCTTGATGCTGTTATTGACTACTTACCGTCTCCTACAGAAGTTGATCCTCAACCTCTTATGGATGAAGAAGGTAACGAAAATGGCGAATTTGCAATCGTATCTGCAGATGAACCTTTCAAAGCGTTAGCATTCAAAATAATGGATGACCGTTTTGGTGCATTAACATTCGTACGTATTTACTCAGGTAAACTAAACAAGGGTGACACTATCCTTAACGCGTTTACTGGTAAAACTGAACGTGTTGGCCGTATGGTTGAGATGCAAGCAGATGACCGTAACGAATTAACTAGCGCACAAGCTGGTGACATCATTGCTATCGTAGGCATGAAAAACGTGCAAACTGGTCATACTTTATGTGATCCTAAGCACCCAGTAACACTTGAGCCAATGGTATTCCCAACTCCAGTAATCTCGATTGCTGTACAGCCTAAAGATAAAGGCGGTAATGAGAAAATGGGTGTTGCTATCGGTAAAATGGTTGCAGAAGATCCATCTTTCCAAGTTGAGACTGATGAAGATTCAGGCGAAACTATCCTTAAAGGTATGGGTGAGCTTCACTTAGATATCAAAGTAGATATCCTTAAGCGTACTTACGGCGTAGACCTTATTGTTGGTCAACCACAAGTTGCTTACCGTGAAACTATCACTCGTGAAATCGAAGATAGCTACACGCATAAGAAACAATCTGGTGGTTCTGGTCAGTTTGGTAAAATCGACTACCGCATCAAGCCAGGTGAAGTTGCTTCAGGCTTTACGTTTAAATCATCAGTTGTTGGTGGTAACGTACCTAAAGAATTCTGGCCTGCAGTTGAGAAAGGCTTTAAGTCAATGATGGGCGAAGGTGTTTTAGCTGGCTTCCCTGTACTTGACGTTGAAGTTGAACTTTTCGACGGTGGTTTCCATGCCGTGGATTCATCTGCAATCGCGTTCGAAATCGCTGCTAAAGGCGCTTTCCGTCAATCGATTCCTAAAGCGGGCGCACAACTTCTTGAACCAATCATGAAAGTTGACGTGTTCACTCCAGAAGATCACGTTGGTGATGTTATTGGTGACCTTAACCGTCGTCGTGGCATGATGAAAGACCAAGAAGCTGGTTTAACAGGCATCCGTATTAAAGCAGATGTTCCGTTATCAGAAATGTTCGGTTACATTGGTACACTACGTACAATGACATCGGGTCGTGGTCAGTTCTCTATGGAGTTCTCACACTACGCTGCATGTCCAGCTAACGTAGCTGAAACTGTAATCGCTGCAGAAAAAGAGAAGAAAGCTGCTAAGTAATTAGCACTTTAACTCTTTAAAAAACCCGCACATGTTGCGGGTTTTTTATTGCCTGCAATTAATAGTGATTTTATTAATACTAATTCACAATAATACTTAACCTGAACTCTGGTTAAGAGATTTACTGACACATTGAATTATGGTGATATTTAAATTTATTTTCTCTAGCCAGAGGTTTTCAGTGAAAACAAGGCGAATTTACGCGTCAATAGCTGCTCGAGATAGATTTATTATCCAGAGTTCAGGTTACTTAATCAATTTGAGGGATTAAATTTGGCGCTAACTGCGCTAAAAGTTTCTGCTATTGAGTCACTAAATAACGAAATGTTTTCCTTGTTATCGAGGCCATTTTTTTTACCTCAAAATAGCTCTCTTAATTAATCGAATTGGTGTTATTTTATCGTGCATTAAAAAAGGAGCAATACGTTGCCCCTTTTTTGTTTATTGGGTAGTGTTAGTTAAACTTTTTTATTACCTTTGCTTTTAGCGCTTTCATCTTTAGTTTACGCGGCTTGCTAAAGCACTGAATAGGCATTGTTACCAAGTGCTCTTTTGGCAGCACAGGCACAATTGCTGGGTATTGGCCTTCTTTCGGAACTGAGATTTCTTTCAGGTGTACCTTCAGCGCTGCTAGTGTTGAATCGTTATCTACTTCACTAGGGCAAATAAATATACCTATTTTTCTGAGGAATACGCCTAGTTTGATACTGCTTGAATAGCGCACAATCGGAGCCGCCAATACCAAGCCTAGTAAAATAGGTGAGAGCCACCAAAAGAATACGGGAGTGAAGTAATAAGCAGTGCTGCCCCATACTATAGCCACAATGGTTGAAAATAACGTATAACTAAACGCTTCTTTCCATGGAACCATTCGACCTTCGCGTGGCTGGGCATCCCACTTCACTTTTTTCCCTAAAAATACGCAAACAACAAAGTAGGCATGAAATACCATCATAAGCGGCGCAACGATAATTGCGAATATAGTTTCTATTAAAGAGCCTAATATAAGCTTAATAGAACCACCAAAACGCTTTTTCCTGTGTATAAGAGTTACGATCACACCCATTAGTTTAGGGAGTAACAATATGATAATGGTTAAATATAATAACGAATCTATTAAGTCGGTTTTTGCGATTTGCCACGTAGGAAATAATTGGTATGCGCGATTAAAATACACATCACTATTTAGCGCACGAGTGACTGCATCTATGGTGCTTAGCGCTAACATCGATAACCAAATTAATGATGAAATATAAGCGGTTGCGCCCAATAGAAAGTGAAATTTACTCATTAGCTTTAACTTTGGCGAAGACAATAAGCCAAGATGCTGAATATTGCCTTGTACCCAACGTCTGTCGCGTACAGCATAATCTAAAATGTTACTTGGAACTTCTTCATAACTTCCTTCAATGTCTGATAGGAGCAATACGTCCCAATTAGCACTGTGCAGCAAAGACGCTTCAACAAAATCATGGCTGAGTATTTCACCACCAAATGGGGCGTTACCTTTTAAAGTAGGTAAGCCACAGCAGGCAATAAATGCATCAACTCTAATTATTGCGTTATGGCCCCAGTAATTTGCTTTATCGGTTTGCCAAAACGCAGAGCCTGTCGCCAGCATTGGGCTGTAAAGCACGGAGGCAAATTGTAAAAATCGCCCAAAAAAGGTGTCTTGGCGAACGGGGATCGGAATTGTTTGAATAAGACCGACGTTAGGGTTGTTTAACATACTAGTAGTGAGCTCTAGCATGCATTTTCCGGTCATTACGCTATCAGCATCAAGTACAATCATATGGTCGTACTGGCTTCCCCAGCGCTCACAAAAGTCGGTTAGGTTACCAACTTTGCGGTGTTTGTTATTTTCGCGACGACGATAGAATACGTGTTTTGCTGTATCACCTACGCGTTCACACAATGCATGCCATGCACTTAGTTCGTTTTTAGCTATTTGTGGATCTTGCGTATCGCTTAGCAAATAAAAGTCAAAATGATTAAGTTGCCCCGTCTCCTTTAGCGATTGTAAGCTTACTTCAAAGCCAGCAATAACACGATGAGTATCCTCGTTATAAATTGGCATCACAACGGCTGTTCTTTGCTGCGCTAGCGCTTGGCTATTAGGCTCAATTGGCTTCACACGCCTAAGAGTGAGTGGATCAATGCGTAAAAGCTGTAATATAAAGCCAATTGTACCACTGCAAAATGCGGTTACAATCCACGCAAACGTAATTGAAAATAAAGCCAGTAGTGCATATTCGAGTAAAGTCATCCCGTTGGAATTTAAAATTTCAAACATGATTGACATACCGTAACCCGATATACCAATAGCAGCGATGGCAAATAACCATACGCGAAGTGTTTTAAAAGGCATTGATGTTCCTTGGTTTTGCTTACTTGATGTCATTTGGATACCAAACATAACTCCATACCTCACTAATTTCTTTATCACGTAGTTTTAGCGATAAACGCATATCTACTGGCTTACCGTCCTGTGGTGCAATTTTAAAAGCCACACGCCAGCCAAAAGTATCGGGTAGTTTTTGTACCGTTACATCGCTTACTTCGCCAGTTGTTAGTTGAATGTCGGCTATTACGTTTAGCTTTTCAGATAATTGATTAAGCTCGGATCCTGAAAAATCGACAGTGAATTGACGATGACTTTTTGGCGGTGGATTGTCTTCGCCTGGTAGTGCAGCACTACCAATTCGAGTACGAACGACGCGTGCTTTTTCATGCTGATTTAATTGAGCGTTAAACGTTGTCATTTTATAGCTGAGCTTTAATGAATCACCCGCCTTAAATGATTTTTCAGGCACCCAATAACTTACTATATTGTCGTTAGTTTCGGTATCTGTAGGTATTTCTACCAGCTCTACTCGGCCATTGCCCCATTCACCTTCAGGTTCAATCCAAAGGCTAGGGCGGTCGTGGTAATGGGCTTCGGTATCAAAATAGTTATTAAAGTCTCGATCGCGTTGGGCTAAACCAAAGCCTTTAGGGTTGTTGTATGAAAAAGAAGTCACACTGAGTTGGGCTGGGTTATTAAGAGGGCGCCATATCCATTTGTTATCTTGAGACTGTGTTAATAAGCCGTCAGAGTCGTGAACTTCAGGGCGGTAGTCATCAAAAAACTTAGTGCTGTTTTCACCGTGATAAAACATGCTTGTTAGAGGTGCTACACCCAGTTTTTTAACGTCTTTACGTGCAAATATTTGCATATCAACTTTTACAGCTGTGTTAGTGCTAGGGTCTATATCAAATCGATATGCGCCAGATACTGTTGGGCTATCAAGTAATGCAAACATAACAATATTTGTTTGCTGTGGTTTTGGCTTAACTAACCAAAACTCTTTAAACACAGGAAATTCTTCGCCTGAGGCTTCTGCGGTATCAATAGCTAAACCGCGAGCGGATAACCCGTAAACTTGATTGGGGCCGACAACACGAAAGTATGAAGCGCCCTGAAATACCATGACCTCATCTTTGTACTCATTGGTATTTAGAGGGTAATGGAGTCTAAAACCGGCATGGCCTAATTGCATGTTAGCGACGCTTTTATCTATTTCGTCTTTTAAAGGCGCTGCTGTTGAGTCGTACTGATAAAAATTAGTGCTAAAAGGTAAGCGGTTGCGCTTAGAATCACTATCAACGGTATTTATAGTTACAGGTGTTTTATATAAAAAGCCTGGGTGAAATAGCTGTACTTCATATAGACTTTCGTCTTTCCATACCGATTTATCTTTTTTAAAGCGAATAGATCGATAGTCTTGGTAATCAATATTATTGAGTGCATCAAGCTCAATATTTTTAGGCGCAATGTATTCTTCAGCGGCTAGCTTTTTTGCACGTGCGCTTATTACATCAAATAAACTGCTTTGTGGAATTGCAGCATCAACAGTTGCAGCAAATGCTTGATGAGTGTTTCCCAAAGTCGAAAACATAATAAGTAGACCCAAAAGTGGCTTTGAGCATAGTGGCCAGGTTGGTATTAAATGGGTTAATTGTTTCATTTTCGTTCCTTTATAAAAACAACTTATTTTTATGGTTAGGTTGATATTGATTTACCTGCTTTAAACTGACTAGATCTACAACTGAATGCAAAAACCTTCTATATCAATAGTTAATACCAAACTGCATAGATCTTTGAGCAATTTAACGAATTAAATTGCACTCTAACGTCGTTAAAATTTTTTATTTAGAACAACTAGATAAAAATTTTTTTGCCTAGTTCTAGCGTAATTTTCTTAACGTTAAATAGACCCCAGATATAAGCAGATTGGTATAACCTAATCTAGAATGAGTTAGGTATACCACTTGGATAAAATTAATTTGGTTTCGTGTAATGATTTATTGGTTAAGCAGATGATTGTGAAATCGTATGAGGATATTACGGGCTGTTTACTGAAGCTTGTCTGAATTACATTTGTATATGGATAGAAAAATAATTTATGGGGGGCGATATATAATATCAATCTATAGAAGTCGACTATGAGTAGTTCAAAGTATTTACTAATAAGTCTTAGTAAATACTTTGAACCGAGTGTCAGCTAGTCTGCGTATTTTGTTGCTTTGTAGCTTAATTTAACGTTCCAGAACGGTGCCAGTCCATTTATACGAACTTTCCACTTACCGCCTTTTGGATTGGTAAATGTGCAGCTTTCAGTGTTTCCTCTATTTATTGAAGCACAATCATTTCTAAAGTAAGTTGGCTTTTTATTGTGTCGCGCAAATAAGTTGGCGTCGCCCCAGCCACCGTTAAGGTTAATTGTAAGCTCGTCGTATCCTTCTGGGATTTCAACGGTATAGCTCTTCCACCAAAACCAGCCGCTAATATTATTAATTTCACCCGTTATTACCTCAGGCTCAGGAGTTGTAACAGAGGTAGAGCGAATATCAATAATTACAGGGTCATGATCTGACGCGCGATAAGCACTTTCTGAGTAAAGACTAGATTGTTGAGCATCACTTTTAAATTCAACATTATAATCAAGCGAAATTGGCTCATCAGCATTAATATGCCAGTCTTTAGCCGATACAACTTTACTAAGTAATGATGCACTTGCTACAGCATGGTCAAGGCTACCAGCACGACCAGAAAAGCTATAAGAATAGCCAAGCGTATTGCCATCTAATTCAGAAATAACATTTTTATAGCCTTTATCTGCAAACGCACGTATAGGGTCTTCCATCGCATAAGCATTCATGTCGCCGACTAAAATAATATCTTCGTCGTCAATACCAGTCGGTTTGCTGTTTAACCAATCAGCGTATGCATTAGCGCCTTGCGTACGTATTTCATTCCAACAAGCTTGGCCATCATTTTGATCTTCGTTAGCACCACTGGCACTGCCGCAACCACCTTTAGATTTTAAGTGTGCTACAGCCACTGTAAATACTTCGTCGGTTGCTAAAGATTTAAAGCTTTGCGCAATCGGAGCACGATTACTAAAATCAAATGGTGTATCAGTTGTAATAGCGGCGGTACCGACTTCTTCTACTTTATTGGTGCGGTAAATCAATGCGGTAGTAATTGCATCAGTGCCAATTTTATCAAGATTAAAGTTAACAAATGCGTATTGATTGGCCGTATCAGCGTCGTTCAACGCATTTACTAGGCTCGCAATAGCGCTAAATTCACCAAAGCCATCATTTTCTATTTCCATCAAGCCAACAACATCGGCCTGCATTGCACTAATCGCACTGACAATTTTAGCTTCTTGGCGAATAAATTCTGCTTCTGAATCTGCCCCGCGACTAGTAGGGAAGCCTTGGCCTTCACCGTCGCCATTAAAGTAATTAAGCACATTAAAGCTTGCTACACGTAGATCTGCTTCAGTGCTTAGCTCTGGTGCATCTTTACGCGCATTTGTTGCAATAAACTGAGGTGTTACAGTTGGATGAATACGATAAAGATTAAAGCTATAAGCCAGCGCACCGGTAATGGTATTTACCGTGTCACCAGTACGTAATGTATTTTCTGCCGATAAACCCGGCGCAGGGTAGGCGGTAGGATCTAGGTTTTGAGCCGTTGAACCGTCATCAATTAAGATTTTTTTAGTTAAATTTGCGGCTTCAATTGTATTGGCCGCTTCACCCGGTAATGCGATTTGCGTACCTTGGTATAAGCGCTCTGTTGCTACTTCTACTTCACCATATCGCCCAAGAGCATAGTTATTGGTAACCACCAATGGTTGTTCTAATGTAACTAGCATGCCTTCAAATGGTTCTAAATCATCTGTATTGGCTAAAGGTAAAGTGATTTTTGTCGCAGCTACAGTTAAACCAGTATCACAAACAGACACTTGGCTTACGCTGCCAATTTGTGTTGCATTGAAATACTCTTCAACAGTACCTTGCACGCGCACATGGTCTCCAACACTTACGTCAGTATTTGCAAAGTATACAAATACACCTTCGGAAGTTAGCGGGTTAGCATCTATATCATCAGCAAGTGAGCTTACAAAAAAGCCTTTCAATTGACCGTCACCTTGGAAGTCTGCGGTTACAACACCTTCTAGTTCAACAAGAGTACCCATAAGTGGACTTGCAGCACCATTGCCTTGAATGACATTAATTTGTGTTTTATCTGCCCCACACACTAATGGTTCAAGCGGTTCTGGCTCTGGATCTACAGGGGTTGTGCTACCAAAAATACCTAGGCCATCAAAGTCATCTTGGCTGAACTGAATCCATTCTTCACTTGGATCAAAGGTCGAATCGGGTAAGGTACGACCAATTAATATACTCTCTTTGCGACGAAGTGTTTTATTTTGTGTTTTTACTCCGCCTCCAGACCAAAATGAACCTGGATCAACACCGCGTTGACCAAAGCTATCAATAACAGTCGCGCCTTGAGTAAGTACTAATGCATCATCACCATTAAAATTAGCAACGGCACTACTAATGTTTGCTTTGTCTTTAAGTGCAGTTACAGAGGATGCATTGGCGATAACATAAGTGCTGTTAGCTGCAAGGTTGCCGGTTAAGCTGATTTTATTGCTTAGCGTTGTTTTACCATTTGAATATAAGCTGAGCGTATAATCATCAAGTGAAATTTCGCTTGATGATGTGTTATAAAGCTCTATTGCTTTGTTGTTACTGCTACCTTCAATGTACTCAGATATTATTAGATTAGCAGAGGCAGGTGCGCTTAGGCTTGCGATGACGAGTGCCAGCGGTGTTATTTTTGTTTTAAACATATTTAGTTTTTCCCGTGTATTAATATCCCAAATGGGACACCAGTCTAGGGAAAAAAAGTGACAGAAATAATACTTTAATGTTAATAAATGTAAACAAGGCGGTTTCCCGCCTTTTGATTATTTATTTTTTAGCTAGATACTGTGCAGCTTGCTTTGCAAAGTAAGTCAAAATACCGTCAGCTCCAGCACGTTTGAATGCAAGTAAAGACTCCATTATGGTTGCTTCTTCAGCGAGCCAGCCGTTATCAATCGCGGCTTTATGCATGGCATATTCTCCGCTCACTTGATATGCAAAAGTAGGCACACCAAACTCATCTTTAACGCGGCGTACAATATCTAAATAAGGCATACCTGGCTTAACCATAACCATGTCTGCACCTTCTTGTAAGTCTAGAGCTACTTCACGAATGGCTTCGTCGGAGTTTGCAGGATCCATTTGGTAGGTTTTTTTATCGGCTCCTTTAAGGTTACCTGCCGAGCCAACAGCATCTCTAAACGGCCCATAGTAGCTTGACGCGTATTTTGCTGAATAAGCCATAATACGAGTATGAATAAACCCGTCTGCTTCAAGTGCTTCGCGAATAGCTGCAATGCGACCGTCCATCATATCTGAAGGAGCAATAACATCGGCCCCAGCTTCGGCATGGGATAGTGCTTGTTTAACTAAAATCTCAGTGGTTACGTCATTCATTACGTAACCTGTGTCATCAATAATGCCGTCCTGACCATGTGTTGTAAATGGATCAAGCGCTACATCGGTGATCACACCTAACTCTGGGAACGCTTCTTTTAATGCGCGAACGGTGCGTTGTGCCAAACCATCATCGTTGTATGCTTCTTCGGCCATAAGCGATTTTTTATCTGCTGGCGTAACCGGAAAAATTGCAACCGCAGGTACGCCAAGCTCAACCAGCTCTTTAGCTTCTATTAGTAATAAATCAATAGATAAGCGTTCTATGCCTGGCATTGATTCAATTGCTTCACGACGATTTTTGCCCTCTAGCACAAATACCGGGTAAATAAGATCATTAACACTAAGTTGGTTTTCGGCCATTAGGCGGCGCGAAAAATCACTACGGCGCATTCTGCGCATGCGAGTGTACGGAAAAAGGTCGAGTCCTGATTGGGCCATATTAATATGCTCCTACTGTGGGATTGGAAAGGTAACTACTTGATCGCGGCCGTTTTGTTTAGCGTAATAAAGCGCTTTATCGGCGCATTCAGTAAAAATTTCAGGTTTGTTAATATCATCGGCAACACAGGTATAAATACCTGCGCTAATTGTAAATTTAATTTCAGTACTCGCAACCGTTACGGCACTTTTTGCGATTGCTTTGCGCATTTGCTCTGCAATATCAAATGCTCCATTTTGTGGTGTGTTTGGTAAAAGCACTACAAACTCTTCACCGCCATAACGTGCGACCTCATCAAGTGGGCGTTTTAAATTGTTCTTAATAATACCAGACACTGCTTTAATTACTTGATCGCCAGTTAAATGCCCGTATGTATCATTGACTAATTTAAAGTGATCGATATCAAGCATAATTATACTCAACGGGGTTTGTTCACGGCGAGAGCGACGCAATTCCATTATTAATTTTTTATCAAAGAATCGACGATTTTTTACACCGGTTAAAGCATCTTCAGTATTGAGTTGTTCAAGCTCTCTATTTTTTTCTTCAAGTTCTCTTAAGGTTACTTGTAGTTCAAAGGTGCGTTCATCAACTTGTGCTTCAAGTTCTTGGCTTGCTTCTTCTTGTAAGGCAAGGCGCTCTTTTAGTAACGCATCTTGAGCTGCACTCTCAGCAATTAAGGTTTGTTGCGTTACTACCTGTTTGTCGTGTTCTAAAATAGATTGTTTCATTGCGGCGTAACACAGGCTAAAAGCACAACCTAAAAAGCAAATAAAAACAAACGTAAGGCTACTTCGATTAAACGCATATAAGTCAAAAACAACAACGCTAAAGTACAGCATAACCACTAAAAATGAGCTGAGTGAAAATAGCAGTGCTTTACTTGGTTTAGAAGGGTTAGTTCGTATACATATTAGTGTAGTCAAAAGGTAAAGGCTCAATACAATAGGCGTAATAGCTAAACAAAGAAGCGTGGCCATTGAGCTTGGTAGCAACCAAATAAATAACAGTAAAATCGCAAATAAACTGCTTGTTATATTTTGTGTATGCAATAAAAAAGAGGATTTAAGTTGGCAAATTTGTTGCTGCAAAGGCAAAAACAATAATGTAATTATCATAATTAAAATAGGAATTATTATTTGCTGGATTGCGGGAAAGTTAGGATGAAAGTAGCGCACACCAAACCCACAAAAATATGAAAGCAGTAAGCCCAAGGTAAGCGTTATTATACTCACGTAAGCAAAGTAGGGCTTCTTTGAAAAACCATACAAAACAAGACAACTTAAGGCCAACGAAAAAACAAAACCAATAATCAAACCGTATATTAGATTAATTTTACTTTTATGGGCTAAGTAGGCATCTTGTTGCCATAAAGTAAGTGGTATACGCAATCCTCCATCGTTAGTCACTTTGAGTATAACAGTCGTTATGCTATTTGCGGGCAACGTTAACTTAACTAATAATGATTCACTTTTTATAGGGCGCTCGGCGAGTTTAAACGTATCACCAACTTGGCTATGGGAAAGTAGTTCTGAATTATTTAAGTGAAATACCTGAGCTTCATTTAATAGCGGATTATCAAGTGAGAGCAAAGGAGCTACATCGTAGTTTAATGTATTTTTCAATGTAAAATAAAGCCATACAGGTCGTTTTTCAAAGCCTAAGTTAAGTGGTTTATTTGTTATTTTTTGCCATTTTTTAAAATCGCTTTGTGTTGCGTTTAATAGCGATGTGGGGGCAAAAGAGTAGTGTAAACTATTGATGTTTTGTTGCTTGAAATCTTGGTTTATTATTATAGGGTTTGCAAAAGAAAAAAATGCGCAAAGTAACATTAATAGGCTAAATAATGTTTTTGCGTATGCCATTAACGTGTCTCTAGACTAAAAAGTTGATAGAAGTTTTCTGTAGTTTGCTTTGCTATTATCTTTTCATCTATTTGGTAAAGTTGAGCCAGTGTTTGGCAAATATAAGGTAGTAATGAAGGTTCATTTTTACGTGATTTGGGCTTAGGTTTAACTGTGCGTGGAATTAAAAATGGCGCATCAGTTTCAATTAATAAACGCTCTATTGGAATGCTTGGTATTAGCTTTTGCAGTTCTTTACCGCGCCTTTCGTCGCACACCCAGCCCGTAATGCCTATATAAAGTCCTAAATCTAAATAGCTTTGCAATGCATTAGCATCGCCGGTAAAACAGTGTAATATTCCTCGCACGTTAAACTCTTTGAGAATAGCAAGCATATCTTCAAAAGCATCACGCTCATGCAAATAAACAGGCAAGTTTAAACTTTCAGCAAGCGCAAGTTGGCGCCTAAAGACGCTGCGTTGAGTATCTCTAGGTGAAAAGTCACGGTTATAATCTAATCCACATTCACCAATCGCAATAACATGATTATGGCTTGCGAGGCTGGTTAGCTGATTTTCTAGTTCTTCGGTCGCTGATTTTGCATCGTGAGGGTGTATACCCGCTGTAGAATATTGTTGAAACTTTATAGCAAGTTCAAGCGATTGCTCGCTACTAGCTATATCACAGCCAATAATTAGCATATGACGAACACCAGCATCTTTTGCGCGATGCACAATATCGTAATGCTGATTATCAAATTGATGGTTGGTTAAATTAACCCCAGAATCAATTAAGGTATATAGCATTATTTAGTTCGTTTAACGCGAATAGAGCGGTTTTGACCATCTTTTTTTAATAAAAATGAGTTAAATACGCCACGACTGATTACGATAGTATCTGCTGTTTTTAAACGCATACTATCTGAACCAATTTGACGCCATTGTTGATCGTTATCTAGCGTAATAATCAGCTCGCCATAAGCCGCTTCTTCAATAGTTGCAACGATTGCTTTAATGGCTGTATCTTTTTCTTGATGGGTTTCTTTATGTTCTAAACCAAAATCGCTCATCTTTATTGTCGATGAAGCTTGCGCTGCTACTGACGTTTTTATTAATGGTTTGCCAGCAATTAAGTTGTCGTAGCAATTTAAGCGACTTAAATCATTTTTAATTACACTACACGCTTGCAGCGTCTGTTCATTTATGGCTGTTTCTGCTTGCGTTGTAAAAGTCGAAGCGCTTAATAGAATCAACAGTAAGAATAGGTGTTTTTTCATTTTATTCCTCAGATTCTTGTTGTGGTTTAACGGTATAAAATTTCGCTAGAATTAAACCTAGTTCAAACAAAATCAGCATGGGTATCGCTAATAAGGTTTGTGATAACACATCGGGCGGCGTTAAAAACATAGCCAATACAAAAACGCCTACAATAATATAAGGGCGCTTTTCTTTTAAGCTTTGCGTTGTTGTTGCGCCGCTCCAGCATAAAAGCATAATGGCTACCGGTATTTCAAAGGCAATGCCAAACGCAAAAAATAATTTCAATACAAAACTCAAGTAGCTACTTATATCGGGCGCAAGAGTCATCATCTCAGGGCCTGTACTTGTAAAAAAGCCTAAAATAATAGGTAACACTGCGAAGTAGCAAAATGCAATGCCACTATAAAATAAAATAATACTAGAGGCGAGTATGGGCATGAGCATACGTTTTTCGTGCTGGTATAAACCAGGTGCTATAAATCCCCAAATTTGATGCAGTATCCACGGAATAGATCCAAATAACGCCACAAATAATGTCAGTTTAAAGGGAGCAAAAAACGGTGCTGTTACATCGGTTGCAATCATAGTCGCGGTACTTGGTAAGTGCGAAACCAATGGTGCTGCGACAAATGTATAGATATCGTTTGAAAAATACGCAATGGCGATAAAAATAGCTAAAATACTTAATAGCGATTTAATGAGCCGATCGCGCAGCTCAATTAAATGAGCAACAAACCCTGATTTTACTTCCTCAGCCATTACTTTTTATACCATATAAATAAGTTGACCAAATTGAGAGTGGTTAGTTTCACTTTTTTTCATCAACTTGGTGGTTATTGGGTTTTTCTATGTGATCTTTTTTATAACTGTGGGTTACTGATTGTGCGGCCTGCTGTAGCTCACTTAACGAACTTTGTAGTTCAGGGCTTAGATCTTTTAAATTTTGTTGCTCAGCTTTTTTAAGATTTTCGTGTAATTCGTGCACACGCAATTCTTCACTTACTTCGGCTTTCACTGAGTTTGCTAAAGATTTAGCTGTTTTTATCCAGCGACTCACCGTTCTAATAGCGACAGGTAAACGCTCGGGGCCTAATACGACTAAGCCAACAATTAAAACAATAACAAGCTCCCACATACCCATGCTAATTAAGCCTTATTATTATCTTTGGTTTTGTCAGTGTTGGTAGGCTCAGTAGGTGTTGCGTTTTCTGATTTTTGAATTTGCTCAGCCATATCTTTATCTACGTCTTTATCATCAGATATAGCTTTTTTAAACCCTTTAACTGCACCGCCTAAATCACTACCCATGCCGCGTAATTTCTTTGTGCCAAAAAGTACAACGATTATCGCTAAAACAATCAGTAATTGCCAAATACCCATATTGCCCATGGTTTTCTCCAATATATAAAACGGTTAAATGTATATTTTAAATACTAATTATACGCCGACTAGCGTAAATAGCACTTAGTTTATTCGCTGCGCCATGCTGCTATAAAACCTACTATTGAGCAAGAAATTGCAATACTTGCAGCAACTAAATCATGCTGTAAATAACAAAGCGCCGACATGATCATCGTCGCACTCGCAAACAAACTTAACACTAACGGTTTATGGGATGCCTTTTGAATATGTATTTGAGCTTGAGGTGTTCGTTTTAAATTTTGATAAATTAAATCAGGTAATTCAGGCATTTTTTCTGCCCAAAAAGGTAAATTAGCATACATCTTTTTTAGTACTGATAACGGACCAACTTGCTGCTTTACCCAATCTTCTAAAAAGGGCTTAGCTGTTTTCCATAAGTCGAGTTGAGGGTAAAGCTGACGCCCTAATCCTTCAACGTATAATAAGGTTTTTTGTAGTAATACTAATTGCGGTTGTACCTGCATATTAAAACGGCGAGCAGTATTGAATAAATTAACAAGTACGTGACCAAACGAAATTTCGGCTAAAGGCTTATTAAATATAGGTTCGCAGACGGTACGAATCGCAAATTCAAATTCTTCAATGCTGGTGTCGGCTGGCACCCAGCCTGAATCGACATGCAGCTGTGCAACTTGGCGATAATCTCGATTAAAAAAGGCGATAAAGTTTTCAGCTAAATAGCGTTTGTCTTCTTTATTCAGTGTGCCAACAATGCCGCAGTCGATGCCAATATATTTTGGGTTTTCAGGATGCTCACGAGATACAAAAATATTGCCAGGATGCATGTCAGCGTGAAAAAAGCTGTCTCTAAATACTTGTGTAAAAAATACTTCTACGCCACGTTCAGCAAGTAATTTCATATTAGTGTTTTGTGCTAATAATGCATCGGTATCTGATACGGGAATACCGTAAATGCGCTCCATCACCAATATATTATGACGACTGTAATCACTATACACAGCAGGGATATAAAGCGAGTCAGAGTCTTCAAAGTTACGCTTAAGCTGAATACCATTAGCTCCTTCGCGCATTAAGTCGAGCTCATCGAGCAGCGTTTTCTTATATTCTTTAACAACCTCTACTGGGCGTAGACGTTTTGACTCATTGTGTACAGTGGCAAGTACCTTGGCGAGCTTTTCCATTAACGCTAAATCGGCATTAATTTGCTCATGAATATTAGGTCGGATAACTTTAATGACGACATCTTGTGCAATGCTTTGATCGTCAATTAATTTAGCTGTATGTACTTGTGCTATTGATGCTGAGGCCAGTGGTGTTTGCGAAAACTCACTAAATAACTCGCTAATATCATTTATACCAAGGGATTTTTCTATAATTTTTTGTGCAAGTTCACCTTCAAAAGGTTGTACTTGATCTTGTAAAAATGCGAGCTCTAGAGCGATATCGTGCGGTAGTAAATCGCGCCGAGTAGAAAGCATTTGACCAAATTTAATCCACACAGGCCCAAGTTCTTGTAATGCTAAGCGTAAACGCAAACCTGCTGGTTTTTCTTTATGTTGATTGCGCAACCAAAATAAGCTGCCTCGTGCAATTTTGGCAAACCAAGGCGTTTTATGTTTAGGAACTAACTCATCCAACCCGTAGCTAAGCAGTGTTTTAGTGATGTAATACAATCGTGCAGTCGACACAAAAAATCCTTAGCGAGTTTTAATGTTTAGGAGGGCGTTTATACGCTGTTCAACAACAGCAACTTGACTTTTAAGTACTCGGTTTTGTTGTTTAAATTGCTCAAGTTCTAATGGATGAATCGTAATAGCAAGCTCATCCTGACATAAACTAGTCAGTGTTGTGCTTAACTGTTTTTTTACTTTACTGCCTTGCTGCTTAAGCGAGGTTAATTGTAAATACAGTTGCTGAGCTGGCGCATCGCCAATATGCTTTGATAGCTGTTCTGGCCAATCAATATCTAAACTAGAGAATGCATTACTGTAGGTTTGAGCAATATGTAAATCGCCTTGCAAATCGAGTTTGTCTTGGCGTATAAGCTGCGTAAGCATCGCTGGATTTTTGAGTGCAATGAGCGTATCAATATCAGCGCTAATCATACAATCAGCATTGTCGCTGTTTTGCGCCGAATATAAATGCAGTTTATCATCAGCGAAAACAAGTTGAATTGTTTGTTGCCAATCTCTCACTTCAACAACTAAGCGCTGTTGCTTAACAGCGTTTAGTTTTGGCAAAAGCTGTGGGTCGAGTTTGAGTGCTTGATTCAGTACGCGCTCAATAAGCGAAAGTACAAAGTTTGGTAGCATAAAAAAAGTAGATGTATCAAGTGCATCATTATTTTTTTCAGTTGCTTGTTCAAGCACCATATCACTCTCTGCCTTAGTATTTAAAACCACGGTGAAGTGCAACAATACCACCTGTTAGGTTTTGATAAGTTGTTTGTTCAAAGCCAGCTTCATTCATCATTTCTTTTAATGTATCTTGATCTGGGTGCATACGAATCGATTCCGCTAAATATTTATAAGACTCGCTGTCATTAGCCACTATTTTGCCCATTGTTGGCAACAAATTGAATGAGTAAAAATCGTAAGCTTTACTGAGTATTTCATGCTCAGGTTTTGAAAACTCGAGGACCAACAAACGGCCGCCTGGCTTTAAAATTCGGTACATAGAACGAAGAGCTTTGTCTTTATCGGTTACATTACGTAAACCAAAAGCGATAGTGATCACATCAAAGCTATTATCTGGGAATGGCAGCATTTCAGCATTCATTTGCACGTAGTCGATATTACCTACTAAACCGAGGTTATGCAGTTTCTCACGACCAACTTTTAGCATAGAAGAGTTAATGTCGCCTAAAACAACTTGGCCTGTTTCACCTACTAGTTGGCTAAATTTAGCGGTTAAATCACCTGTGCCACCAGCTAAATCAAGAACATGGTGGCCTTTACGTACACCAGAGCTCGCAATGGTTTGGCGTTTCCATAAGCGATGCACACCAAAAGACATCAGATCGTTCATTACATCATATTTTGCTGCTACTGAGTGAAATACATCTGCAACCAATGATGCTTTATCGTCTTCAGCTACTGTTTTATAGCCAAAATGCGTGGTCTTTTCTGGTGTCTCGTTCATGATTAATCCTATCGTGGCAATAGAGCTTAGTGTACTTTATTGTGCTGTATGGGTGCAATTTGAATATGATCTACCAGGTGATTTAATGCCCAGCTGTAAAACAGCTTTGTCCAAGTGAACGGGCTTTAAAGGCTGCTTGAGATGCTTTTTTTGCAAGTTGATTAAAGTTGTCTACCAAGTCATGTTGTGCAATACCTAAAGATAAATTAATAGCTGGGAATTTAATGCCGCTTTTTGAGCTTACAAAACGTAATTTCTCTACCCCATTACGTACTTTCTCGGCAATTAGTGTCGCTGTTTCAGGATCGATATCAGTAAGTAATACGGTAAATTGATCTTTTGCTGTTCGCCCTGCTAAGCCACTTTGAAATACATATTTTTGCACTTGTTTAGCTACTTTATTTAAAATAACCTCACTGATCATGTCACCATAATTATCGGTAAAATGGTCAAGGTTATCTATTTGTATTGCAATGGCGCAAATAGATTTTTCTTGATTAGTCCATAGTTGCGTTTGCTGTGTTAAATAGTGGCGTTTATAAAGCCCTGTTTGACTATCAACAATATGCTCTTTGCGAAGTTGGGTAAGCTGTTTTTGGGTTTTATTATGTAACTGTTTAGCCTTACTCAATTCTTGTTGAAACTTTTTTTGCTGCTTAAGCAAAGCGTTTGTCTGCTCGCTGAGTGTTTTTAGTGCAAGGCGGCTTTGTTCTACATTATTTTCATCAAAACTATGTACGCATTCATTTACGTGGTCAGCAAAACGAACAATTTGCTTTTCTGTATTGTGTGCACTTAACGAGAGGGAATTTATTACAACATCAACATTTTGAATTATTGATGCTTGTTTTGTATGTCCTAAATTTAAAAATTCAAAGTATAAATGCTCGATTAAAATACTATCTATGCATTCATCTTCAGCAATCTTACGATCTACTTCATTATTCAGCGCACTATTTATTTGGCTAATATAGGTATAAACAACCTGAAAATTAAGTGGTGTAGGGGGTAGAGCATAACGCTCTAAAAACATACACACTTTAGTCATTTTTTCTTGTGCTACAGCCATGGAGTCATGGAACATCATTTGTAAATACCAACTAAGTACATGCAAGTGCCAATTAAAATAACTCAATCCTTGAGGTGGTTTTGCATCCAAGCTTTTATTCTTTTTTACTACAGTAATCGTTATGGTTACTATTTAAAAGTAAAAACGGATACTTAGGAACTTAAATATTCATTTTGGCAACTTGATAGCTGATTTTACCATCAACTTTAGCTTTTTTAAGCTAAAAATTAATCAGCCGAGGTTAATTGGCTAATAGGCATTAGTTACATTGTAATACTGAACTTGGTCTCATTTACTTGCTATTTATTTGACCTTCGATATTTTTGTAAAATATATTATATCCTGAAGTTAATTATAATGAGCCATTCTGTACTGCGACCACTACGCCAATCTCTTTTTTGTGGGGTGCTTTTATGCACGCTAAGTGCGTGTCAAATAACAACGTTCAATGCAGACCAACAGTTTACAAAAGTAGCGGAAAATATTGTTGATTACAGGCAAAGCATCAGCCCATACAGTAATTTAGAAGGGGTAGATGGTTACTTGTTGGCAAATTTGTCACCCGAGTTTTTAGCACGAGAATATAACAATAAAATACAGTTACTTGCTGAACTAGATGCCATAAACGTTGAAAAATTAAGTGATGAGAATCAAATAAATTTCAGTATTATTAGAGCGCAAATACAAAATAGCGTTGATGAATATGTATTTAATGCGCACTATATGCCGCTGACATCCGAGTATGGTTTTCATTCGGGCTTATCGTACATCGTAAATAGCTCGCAGTATAAAACACAGCAAAATTATCAAACTTATTTAGCACAACTAGCGCAAGTGCCTCGTTTTTTTGAACAAAATATCTATTGGATGAAAAAAGGTCTCGAGACGGGTCTTACTCAGCCCCAAGCTGTATTAAAAGGTTATGAAGAGTCAATTAGCGCCTACATAGTCGATGATGTGACGACGTCTGAGTTTTATAAACCCTTTTTAACGAATACAGCAGGTTTAAGCGACAGTGAATTTAAAGCGCTACAGAAAAAAGCTGAAGTCATTATAAAAGAAAAAGTTATACAGTCTTATAAACACTATTTAGCATTTTTTACGCAGCAGTACCGACCAGGCGCACGCACAAGTATTGGTATATCAGAAACACCCAACGGGGAAGCTTTTTATAAAAATAGAGCTAAGCACTACACTACGACTCAAATGACACCTAAAGAGATTCATGAGCTAGGCCTAAAAGAGGTCGCTCGTATTCGTAGTGAAATGGAAGATGTCATAAAAGAAGTGGGTTTTAAAGGCACGTTTGCCGAATTTATTCACTTTTTACGTACGGATCCACAGTTTTATGCCACCACAGCAGAGCAGCTTTTAAAAGAGGCCGCTTACATTGCAAAAAAAATGGATGCTCAGCTTCCTAAGTTATTCAATACTTTGCCACGTAAACCTTATGGGGTAGCGCCAGTACCAGCAAACATTGCGCCTAAATACACAACAGGTCGCTATTCTGGTTCCAATCGAGACGATGAGGCTGGTTATTATTGGGTTAACACTTATGCACTCGACAAGCGGCCTTTGTATGTTTTAGAAGCGCTTACTTTACATGAGGCGGTACCTGGGCATCATTTACAAATTTCACTCAATGCAGAACTAGAAAACTTACCGAGCTATCGTCGCGATGCTTATTTATCAGCATTTGGTGAGGGTTGGGGGCTTTACTCTGAATATTTAGGGATCGAAGCTGGCTTTTATCAAAATCCCTATAGTCAATTTGGGCGCTTAACGTATGAAATGTGGCGAGCCGCGCGTCTAGTCGTTGATACGGGAATGCATATGTATGGCTGGAGCAAAGAGCGAGCAATGAATTTTATGAGCGAAAACACTGCGCTTTCGCTGCATAATGTAGAAACCGAAACAGACCGGTATATTTCGTGGCCTGCGCAAGCGCTATCATATAAAATTGGTGAATTAACAATTAAGGGTTTACGGGCTGAGGCAGAACAAGCACTAGGGAAAAACTTTGACATACGTGAGTTTCATAATCAAGTTTTACGCCATGGTTCAGTGCCATTATCAGTACTGGAGACACAGGTGCGTTTGTATATAAAAGCTGAGTTGGCAAAGCAGCAGAGTTAACCACAAAACGGTTAAAGTCTTGAACAAATAAAAGTGTTATGTCATTTTGGTGGGCATAGCACTTTTTTATTTTAGAAACAGCCATCAAGGGGCCTTCGATGAGCAATTTTATAATGTTTAGTATTGATGTATTTGCGAGTATGTTTATTGTTTTTTTAGGGTTATTAGTGTTAACAGTCATTATTTTTTATATTCGTGATGTGACACAAACTAAGCATGCGATCAGGCGTAATTACCCTGTAATTGGTCGCTTTCGATATTTTTTTGAGCGCCAAGGTGAGTTTTTTAGACAGTATTTTTTTGCTCAAGACCGAGAAGAAATGCCATTTAACCGTGCAGAACGCAGTTGGGTTTATCGTGCTGCAAAAGATGTTGATCGCACCGCTGCATTTGGCTCTACACAAAGCTTAGAAGTAACAGGCACCGTCATGTTTATGAACTGTGCATTCCCCACGCTTGACGAAGAAGCGCTTGATCCTAGTAATGTGACTTTAGGGCCTTATTGCAAGAAGCCTTACACCACAAATTCACTCTTTAATGTTTCGGGTATGAGCTTTGGTGCACTTTCAAAACCTGCTGTACGTGCTTTATCAAAAGGGGCAAAGTTAGCAGGTTGTTGGATGAACACAGGCGAAGGCGGCTTGAGCCCTTATCATTTAGAAGGTGGGGCTGATTTAGTCTTTCAAATTGGTACCGCTAAATACGGTGTGCGCGATGAACACGGAAATTTAAGTACTGAAAAACTCAAAGAAGTAGCCGCTCATGAACAAGTAAAAATGTTTGAGTTAAAAATGAGTCAAGGGGCTAAACCAGGAAAAGGCGGTATGTTACCTGGGAGAAAAGTTAACGCCGAAATAGCAAATATCAGAGGTATACCAGAAGGGCAAGACTCTATCAGTCCTAACGGTCATCCCGAAATTAAAAACCCAGGCGATATTCTCGATATGATTGCTATGGTGCGTAACGCGACTGGAAAGCCAACAGGTTTTAAAGCGGTCATTGGTGCTTACGGGTGGTTAGAAACTTTGTTTGCTGAAATTAATCACCGAGGTATAGAGTCAGCACCTGACTTTATTACCATTGATAGTGCTGATGGAGGGACTGGCGCAGCTCCGCAACCTCTTATGGATTCGGTGGGTTTACCACTGCGTGAAAGTTTACCGTTAGTTGTCAGTATGCTTAAAAAACACGGGCTTCGAGATCGTATTAAAATTATTACTTCAGGCAAACTAATAGTCCCTTCAAAGGTTGCTTGGGCGCTAGCACTTGGCGCTGATTTTGTAGTATCAGCACGGGGTCATATGTTTGCTCTTGGCTGTATTCAGGCTATGCAGTGTAATAAAGATACCTGTCCTACGGGGATCACTACACATAATGAGCGGTTACAACGAGGTTTAAATGTGGCAGATAAAGCGCAGCGAGTAGCTAACTATAATAAGTATGTTCATTATGGTGCAGGACTCATTGCACACTCTTGTGGTGTTAGTAGTGCTCGCGAATTAAAGCGTGAGCATGTACGTATAGTGCAAGAAAGCGGCCTTTCAGAACCGCTAGATAAAATGTACGAAAACTATAAGTGAACAGTAAAATATAAAAGGCGTTGTAGTACTTTTTTGCCTTTTTATTTATTGAAAGTAAGATGTTTTAGTACGCTATAGTTTCAATAGAGTGGTATTGCTTGCAAAATAAACGCCTATGATCTTTCAGCCTGTGGGGAAGCCGCTTGTGTTCTACCATTGTTTATATAGGCAATGGCAGAACGCTAAACATTTTACATTAGAGGCTAAAAAAAGATACAGGTCGTTCGATTTCAGGCATATCTTTTGCTGCTTCTTTATAAAGCTCAATGTAGTTTTTATTTTGTGCTGTTAAAACTGAGATATGTAGAGTGTTGTCTTGAATGTTACTACCAAGTATAAGGCTCATTACTTTATTTGAGGGGGTAAATACAGTTTCAACCTTTGTAAGCTTATCGAGAGGTGCTCTGTAAATATCAGTTTCGGTAGTAAAGTATAAGAATCCGCTATCGTAGTTGAGTTGCCGTAATGATTGTTTTATTTTTTGTAGCTCTTTCGATAGAGATAGCTTTTTTAATTGATGGCTTACCATGTCATATTGGATGAGTTGTTGGGTTCTATTGTTTACTATGAGTTCAGTGCTGTTGATCCAGTCAAATGAAAATGGCATTAAGATATTAACTTTATCCCATGTAGATTGTTGACGGTCGTAAATATTCAATGTGCTATTCATCTGCTTGTCGGTGCTTAATAGGGCGATGTATTGGCCGTTAATTTTTGCAGTTGTTATGCTTCCTCTAGCTGGCCATTGTTCGATGACAGAAAAGTCATTCGTGTTTAAAAGTGTTAGTAATAATTTTTCTTTATTGTATATAAGTAATGCATTCTGGCTTAAATCAGCATCCAATACCCTATTATTTTTACCAATAATAGAGGTAATGTCTTTATATTGACTATTATGTTTTAGCCAATGGCTAACCCCATGAAAGTTTCTTACTTGAAAATAAGTGTTTTGCTTTTCTAATTTGAAGCCATTCGCTTCATTTTTAGCTGGATTAGCAATTTCTGTTTGAGTATTTTTATCTAAATCCAAAATTAATAAATCATGATCATGTAGATCTGTACTATTTAAAATACTATTTTTGCTTAGCGAAAAAGCGTAGTTAGATCTTGCTATAGGGGCATGTATAGCTGGCAACATTTGCATTTCGTCTAAAGAATATGATTCTATCGTGCTTGTATGGCGGTCATACCATAGTAGTTCATTATTTTTTCTATCATAAGTTATAACCCATATTCTATATGGCTGAACGATAAGCTTTATAGGAGAGCTTCCATCTAAGTTAGACATATATATTTCAGAGTGGGTAATTTGATGGCGTTCATATATAATTCGGCTTGGATTTGGTATGACGGCTAATAATAAATCTCCGGTACCATTAATATTGGGGTTGGTAATTCGAATTTCTTCTTTAGTGTCTAAATCTAATGAATACAGGGCTGTTAAATGAGCAATATTACGATAATTATTGCGTGAAAATATGGCCGTGTTGTCTATTTCAGTGTAATCAAATATATATTTTAGATTTGCATCTAAAAGTGGGTTATTTAGATGTTGAAGTTTGGGCTGCGCACTCAATAAATCGCTTGCTTGAATTATCTCACATTCTGCCTTGGTAGAGTTTTTACATTGGGTATAAAATAGTCTTTCACTGTCATGAGACCAGCCATTAACCACAAGGTAGCCTGAGTCGATCAATAGCTCTTTCCCCGTTTCTAAATTAATTATGTAAAGTGTGGTTTTAGTATTTTTGTCCATACTATCAACTAAAAAAGCAAGCTTATCTTTATGTGGGGACAGTCTGAGATTGTAATGCGTACCTTTGTGCCATGATATTGTTTGTGCGGAGAGCTTTAGCTCTTTAGGTGTAGGCGCTGAATGTGTTTGCTGGTTTTTTGGTTTTTGCTCGGTGGATAGAATTGTAATAGCTACGAATGCTCCGAGTAATAAAATAAGTAAAGATAAAATGAGCTTTCGCGAACGCTTAATTGTGAAATTGGTATTATTAGAGGTAGTAGTGTTTGTTTGAACCGAGGCTACGTTTTGAATAGTTTCAACAGATTCAGTAGAAGCTATTATTGGAGTCGCTTCTGGCATTATTACCGGAATGAATAAACTGTAGCCAGTGCGGTAATGAGTTTTAATGCTTTGGCCTGGCTGCTTTGCTGATTTAAGGGCTTTTCTTAACTCTGAAATAGCACGATTTATAGCATTATCATCTACATAACTTTGTAGCCAAATCTTTTCAGCGAGTTCTTGACGAGGAATTATCCGCCCATTATGCTCAATAAAATGGCATAATAATTTGAATAATAAAGGCTCTAACTCTCTGGTATTATCGCCGTCGCTAATACTTTGCTGATCAATGTTAAGTTGCCACTCACCAATTACGACAATATTTCCTTTAGTGAGAAAACTAGCTAACCTCATGCCTAATCCTTTAATTATTTATACTTTTATCACCACGGAATAATAACAGATGTTGTTTGTTATTAGGGTATTTTTGTTTACTGTATGTAAACTAGAATTAGTTATTATCAATATATGCAATAAAGGTCTTCTATCACCATGTCAAATTTAACGTTAGTACTACTACAAAGCTCGCTACACTGGCTTGACAAAGATGCTAACTTAGCCATGTTTGATAAACAACTCGACGCTATTACTAAACGGCCAGATCTCATTTTATTACCCGAAACATTTTCGACTGGCTTTGCTATAAACCTAGACTGTGCAGAACCCGAAAATGGCAAAGTACTTATGTGGCTAAAAGCGCAAGCACATAAGCATAATGCGGTTGTGGCAGGGTCGGTATTGGTTGTGCAAGGTGATAAAAAAGCGAATCGATTTTATTGGGTTAAACCCAGTGGAGATGTAAGTTATTACGATAAACGCCATTTATTTCGCCTAGGTAATGAAGGCGATTTTGTTGTCGCTGGGCAAGCGCGTAAAGTTTTTGAAATCAACGGTTTTAAATTATTGCCTCAGGTGTGTTACGACTTACGCTTTCCGGTATTTCAACGTAATAACAACGACTACGATGTAATGATAAACGTAGCAAATTGGCCTGCTGTGCGTCGCCATATTTGGGATACGTTACTCATGGCGCGTGCAATAGAGAACTTGTGCTACGTAGTGGGCGTGAATCGCGTGGGTGAAGACGGTAACGGTATTGCACATAACGGTGGTACAGCGGTATACGATTTTAAAGGCGATGCACTCGCAAAAGCGCAAGATAACACCGAGCAGCTAGTTACTATCACGCTTGAAAAAACGCCACTGGATGAGTTTAAGGCAGCGTTTCCTGCCTATTTAGACGCAGACCCTTTTACATTAATGTAGGGCGCGTTAATTTAGCGTCGAGCCAATAAAGTGTTAAAATAGTTGCTGATATTTTCTGTTGGCGGCAAATTTCCGTATGAATACTTTAATCACTCCTGTAATTTTAGCTGGTGGCATAGGCTCTCGCTTATGGCCGCTTTCTCGCCAAGCAATGCCTAAGCAGTTTTTACCGCTGCTTAGTGAAAATACGTCATTACTGCAAAGCACGCTTGCACGTGTTTCTGGTAATCAGTTTAGTAACGCTATTTTAGTGTGCAACGAGCAGCACCGGTTTATTGCCGCTGAACAAAGTGAGCAAGCAAGGCCACAAGCAATATTGTTAGAGCCACAAGGTAAAAATACTGCGCCGGCGATTGCTCTTGCAGCGTATTACGCACTGCAAAATGGTATCACAGGACCGATGTTAGTGATGCCGGCCGATCATCATATTGAAGATTTTAATAAACTAATAAAGCAATTAAAGAGTGCTGCAGAACTGGCTATTCAAGGTAAAATTGTGACATTTGCAATTACGCCAACAGGGCCTCACACAGGTTATGGTTATATAAAACAGGGGGCAGCCATTACAAATACAGGTTGCTTCGATGTTGCCCAATTTAAAGAAAAACCTAACTTAGACACAGCAACTCGCTATTTAGCTCAAGGTGGTTATAGCTGGAATAGCGGCATGTTTTTATTTACCCCAACAGTCTATTTGAAAGAGTTAGCACGTTTTGCGCCAAAAATAGCAACTAGCGTGGAGCAAGCAGCCAAATTTACTAAAGATTTAGGTTTTACACGGCCACATAAAAGTGCGCTTGAAAGCTGCCCTAGTAACTCTATCGATTACGCTATTTTAGAGCGTAGTAACAATGTGGTCGTCATGCCTGTTGATTTAAAGTGGAGTGATGTTGGTAGCTTTTCATCCCTTGACAGACTTACAAAAAAGGATGAAAACGGTAATAGTTTGAATGCTAATTACATGGCTCAAAAAAGTACTAATAACTTAGTTATTAATGAGGCTGAGCACACAATAGCTACGCTTGGGGTAAGTGATTTAGCGATTATTCATACTCATGATGCCACGTTAATCGCAAGCCAACATGAGCTGGACTCTCTGCCTTTGTTACTTAAGCAAATTGCTACAACACAGGCTGATAAACTTAACCATCATCAAGTGGTTTTTCGCCCATGGGGGAATTACCGTACTTTGGTTGAAGGCACTGGCTTTAAAGTTAAAAAAATTACTGTTAATAGTGGAGCTAAACTGTCGACGCAGCGCCATCAGTATCGGGCTGAACATTGGGTTGTGGTTTCGGGTATTGCAGATGTATGTATTAACAAGCAAGCCTATACATTAACGCATGACCAGTCGTGTTATATCGCTGCACAGCAAATCCATAGCTTGGCTAATAATCAAAAAGAGCTGTTAATTGTCATAGAAGTGCAAACGGGTACAGTGCTTGATGAAAACGATATAGAGCGATTTGATGACAAATATGGCAGAGATTAAAAAACCAAAGTTATGTCAAAAAGGGCGCTTTGATATCTATGAGTAAAGTAATTTATAAAATCACGCCAGATGTTAATCATTACAGAGTCATTTTTCCTGATAGCGAAGCCTTGTGTGAATCTGAGTTATGGAAACCTGATGGTTCATCAAAAGAGTCGACATTAATAAATTTTAGTGCCCATTATAATCAAGAAAAAAAGACTCCTTTAGGTGATTTTACTGCAATTAATTTACAAGGCCTTGCTATAAGGGATTATGTTGCAAATGAATTGGCAGAGATTTTTGAAGATTCTGGTGAGCTACTGCCTTTCTATATAGGTGATGACAACTGGTACTTTTACAACATCACTCGAAAAGTAGAGGGTATGCTGAATGTTGGAATGAGTACTTTTATGCTACCCAGTTTAAATATTGGGTTACAAAAAGCGGTATTCAAAAATGAAAAGTTACCGAAGCATAGCTGTATATTTAAAATGCCAGAGGATCGCTTTGAAGGTACATATGTTTTTGATTCTCGTATAAATGATAAAGATATTTCTTTAAACCTCTTTTGTGCCTTACGAGCACATGGTTTCACCGGTCTTAACTTTGAAGAGATAGCGAGATTTGATTAACTCGAAATGCAATGTAAAAAAATCTTAACGCTTTTTAATTTCACTCTAACTGCCCGCGTACAAACTTTAAATATTCCTCTAAGCTTTTTTGCCATAGTTCTAGCGCTTCGTTAAGTGAATTGTTGAGAGGTTTTTTATCGAGTAAACGGCGCTCTATTTTCTTAAGCTCAATGCCATAGCGATTAAAACCAAGTTGCAGAGCGGTACTTGCTTGGCGATGTAAAAGTTTAATGCATTGCTCTGGTTGCTGAGCGATCAAATTTTGGCAGCGAATAAGTTTATTACGTGCCGAAAGCACAAATTCATTATAAATCGACGACACCTCATCTTCACTAAATGAACTTGTTAGTGTTTCGGCGGCTGTTTTGTCGTATAGCGTATCTATTAATTCAACGGTAATGTTAGCTGTTTGATTTGATTGGGAGTCACTAAGTGCTTGGCGAAGCTTCTGATGCTTAATTGGTTTGCCGACTATATCTTTTATTCCTAATTCTAAATACTCTTTAACTTCGTCAGGACTAAGGCTGGCAGTAAAAGCAAGTACTGGGGTTCGCTGATTTTTGTGATCAATGCGTTTTAGGCGTTTTAGTACTTCTTGACCGGTTAAGTCAGGTAAGTTCATATCAAGTAGTACTACGTCAAAGTGATGAGCTTGCATAAGCTCTATTGCGCTTTTCCCGTCTTTTGCTAGCTTAATTTTATGTTCGTCGTCGGCCATAAATTCTATAGCAATTTTTTGGTTTAAATCTAAATCTTCTACAAGCAATATATCAAGGCCTGTTAAGTAATCTTTAGTTTGATGACGCTGCTCTACTAAACTCAGTTCGCCCAAAGTAAACGTTACGGTAAAGCTAAATACACTGCCTGTACCGAGCTGGCTATCAATTTCTAATCGGCTGCTTAGTTTTTCAAGTAAGCGACTGGTTATTGCTAAGCCAAGACCGGTGCCGCCTTTTTCTTTTCCGGCGCTGCTTTGCACATAAGGTTCAGTTAAGTAGGCTATTTCTTCGCTTTCAATACCAGGCCCAGAGTCTTTCACGCTAATTTTTAGTGTGTGCTCAAGCTGTTTTTCTAAAACTAAATCAACTTGAATTTTGACGCATCCGTGGTCAGTAAATTTAATGGCATTACCGACTAAATTAATAATAATTTGCCTAAGTTTTTGCTGATCGCAATAGTAGCAGGCTTGTTCGGGAATATTACATGTCAATTCAAATGTAAGCTGTTTTTGTTCGGCAAGAGGACTCAGTAATAAACACAGATTGTTAAGCCAAGTTTTAAATTCTATGTCTTCTTCGTAAAGGGCTTCGTCACTTTGATCTAAGCTTGCATAATCAAGCACTTTGTCGACTAGTAGGTTAAGTGACTCGGCAGAATTTATAATCGCCTCGCAATAGGCTTTATTGCGGGTATCGCTGGTTTGGTTCATGACCAGCTGGGCACTGCCTAAAATACCGTTAAGGGGAGTGCGTATTTCGTGACTTATGGTCGATAAAAAGAGTCCGCGTATTTCTAGATCTTTTTGTGCTTTATCGGCTAATTTATTGAGGTGCTGCTCTCGACGTTCGTTACATAATAGCGCCATTCCTGCAGCATAAAACATAGGCGCAATAACACCATTTAAAAATAGCAACGAACTAAACCAGCCGCTTGTGAGTAAGCTTTGTTCTTCAATGCTGTCCATAAATAATGACCGCCCAATAAAGCCAAATGCAACAAGGCTTAAAATGATAATGTATAAAATACTGCCGTTAGGGTAGGGTTTACGGGCAAACTTAATAAAAATAAACAGTAAGAATCCGGCTTCTGCTATGTGCTGAATGTCTGATGCAACGACTCGCTCATGCAAAGATGGATCAATAAAGGTGTAATAGCCCAGTATTAACATACTAAAAGCGGTAACAGAGCAAAATAGCTTGAAACCAATTCCTTGGTAGTTCAAAAATTGGCTCAGTGATAAGCAATGTACAATTGAGGCTGCGAACATCATGCTACTGGAAATGCTAATAATCGCTAGATTGTGCGTGTTGCCTATTATAGTAAAACCAATAATAGAGCTTAATAATAAAACAGGGTAAAAAATATAGAGTAATGTGCCAGGAATTTGCTTATTTGTGCGCCAAGTTAAAAAGTTGAGCAAGGTCATTACAATCATAATAGCTATGCTGGCAAAATAAAGAGTAAAAGAGTCGAGCATCAAAGTTCCAGCAGATTGGTATAATTTTAAATGTTATCAGCACATACAAAAACAGACACTTAAGGTGTCTGTTTTTAATAAAACGAAATGTTTTTAACGAATTTCGTCTGGTATGTTTTGCTGTGCCCAAGATAACAACTCAATACGGTTACGGCATTTTGTTTTTCTAAATGCGCTGTATAAGTGTGTTTTTACTGTGTGTGGGCTAATGCTAAGCTCTTCAGCAATTTCTTTATTTTTAGAACCATTACTCATTAACGAAATAATTGCTTTTTCTCGCTTAGTGAGTTTAACAGGCTCTATATCACCTTCGGTAAGCTTATGAAGCGCGTCTTTATTAAACTGCAACATACGGTTTAATGCATTACACATTATGTCGCGACGATACCAAAGCTGATCTTCCATTAGTAGGCGAATACCTTTCATTAATACATCCGCGTTATCGGTCGTATAAAATACGCCGCGAATACCACTTAATAAGGCGCGGTTCGCTAGCTCTGGGTTTTCATCTAAGTTAAATAATATGATATCGCATTTGATACGTAGGTTGACTAGCTGTTCTTTTAACTTCCCCCATGCATCTTTGCTTGATGTTTCAATAAACAGTAATCGAGTTCCTTCAGGTATATCTAAAATATTAGTACCTGTGGTTACGTCAAGGCCTTGTGTTTTTAACAAAGGTTCTAAAACGTTAATGCCAATAGTGTTAATTGGCTCTTTATCTAATAGCAAAAAGGCAGAGCTGCTCATGTTTTTTATACTCTTATATGAAGCTGACTGATTAAGTTTATCACGATTCCCACACCTTTAGTATTAGAAATATGGTGTTTTACTTAAAAACAAGTACGATTTTACGGTTATTTAAACACAAAATGTTGCAAATAAGTAATTTTTATTCACTTTGTGACAGCGATTTTTATAACACTTGTAATTTCATTCTGAATAAAATACCAAATATGCTTATTTTATATAATCACTTTTTTAGTATCTTGGTATGGAGGCCAGCCCATTTCTTTGCCTGCGAGCATGTGTAAATGTATGTGGTATACAGTTTGCCCACCATGTTCATTGCAATTCATAACAACGCGGTAGCCGTCGTCAGCAAAGTTGTTTTGCTTGGCTAGTTTTGCGGCAACAGTGTACAAATTACCAACTAAGTGTGAGTTTTCATTATTTATATCATTTATAGTGGCAATTTCTTGCTTGGGAATAATTAATACATGAAATGGCGCTTGAGGATTAATATCTTTAAACGCAAGTGTGTCATCGTCTTCGTAAATGATATCAGCAGGAATTTCACGATTTATTATTTTAGTGAAAATAGTCTCTTGGCTCATATTTGTTCCTAATTAAGTGTTGCGAAGTTTAAACTCACTAATGACAAACTTTCAAAGCAGTGTCAAACTGAAATTAAATAAAGGAGCTAATATGCGTAAATTAATGTTTTTAAGCAGTGCAGTTGCATTGTTGTTTAGTGTATCGAGTGTGGCAGAGAATATTCATTTTCCTGAAGAGTTTGTGCCATTACAAGTAGGTGAGCGCATTATTGAAAGCTCATTATTTAGCCGTGTTGATGATTTAGAGCTTGCGCCAGGAACCTATCAGTTAAGGCTAAAATACACTGATTTATATGAGGATGATTACGATACGCACGAAGTTGTTGAGTCGGAGCCATTTTGGGTTGATGTGACGATAGAGGCAGGTAAAAATTATACGTTAGTATTTAATCGTGCTAGCAATGCGATATCAGCAAAAGCATTTGCACAAGCACCAGAGGTAAGCCTAAAAACAAAAGATAACCCACTAGCGGTACCGCTTGAGACAATCTCTAACAGTGAGTTGGCGAGTGCGATGCCAGCTAAGTTGGCTGCTGCGCATCAAACCAGCCGATTAAAACCTCAAGTGATTAAGCCAATAGCGCCGATTAACGGAAAAGGCATGCCAAGTGCGGCCGATATGCTTGATTTTTGGTGGCAACAAGCAACACCAGCTCAGCAAAAAGCATTTTTAGAAAAAGTAACAAAATAAAGTTATTAAAAAAGGGCCAAATTGGCCCTTTTTAGTTTATTGGTAATACCAATTACATTAATTAGTGATCTATTATAGTGATAAGAAAACAGCTCAATAACAAGGCTAAAATTATGATACATAGTTGTTCTATATAAATAATTTTTAACGTCGTTAGTGAGTTATTTAATACGCTAGAATGATCATGTTTTTAATAAAATTGGTATAACACTATTATTTATTCAAATAATGCGTCAATGGTGCCTTGTGCAAGCGGGTGATAACCCGGACGTGCTTTTAAGTACACGCTTTGCGCCCAATCTTTTTTACCGTTAGTGATCAGTGATTTATACAAAGGTACAATTAACTTGCGACGGCCTATGCCAGATAAGTGCGCATCAAGTGCAGGGTAAATTGGTTGATAGCCATTACCTACAGCAAGCATAAACCATGCAAATGCACGCTCAGCATTGGTTGATTGCGTTAAGTTAAACGCATTATCTAGCTCTTCCATATGCTTTTGGCTTAAATCGCGTGGTAAGTTATTTAAAAAGTGTAGCCATTCATGAACAGACCAATCAGTAGTTGGTAATTGAGCAGCCGTTGTGTCGCCTTTTAACCATGCTGCTGTTGCAGCGTCTACTTTATCAAATGCATCAGAAGTAGGATTTGGCGCATCATTTGGTAAGCCTGGTTCAAAAATCCACTCATTTACTTTGTCCATGCTTACAACGCCCGGATACTTTTCAATTAAGTTAGCTTTTATATAAGTTACAAATTGCGCAGTTGTCAGTGATTTAAACGAAAACTCTTTAAAATATGCTTTTACAAATGGGTCAAACTTGTCACGACCATATTTGTTTTCTAGGTAGATTAAAAATAACTGACCTTTAGTGTAAGGCACTGAGCTAAACGCATCGTCTGGATCGCGGCCATTAAGTTTTAAGTTAAGGCGGGTGTCTGGCGCATCAATGGTTTTAAGCTGAGCGCGAAGACCTGCAGAATCTAATGCTTGTTCCATAACAGCGCGGTCACGGCCAAACACTTCTTCCATAATGCGGTTTTCAACGTATGAGGTAAAACCTTCGTTTAACCATAAATCTTCCCATGTTGCGTTAGTTACTAAGTTTCCAGACCAAGAATGAGCAAGCTCATGCGCAATTAAGTTAACTAAGCTTTTGTCGCCTGCCACTACGGTAGGTGTAATAAACGATAAACGTGGGTTTTCCATGCCACCAAACGGAAAGCTAGGCGGTAGCATAAGTAAGTCGTAACGGCCCCAAGCATATTCGCCGTACATCGCATTGGTTTTGTCTATCATCGCTTGAGTGTCGTCAAACTCAGCAACTGAGGCTTCTAAAATGGTAGGCTCTGCAAAAATACCAGTTTGATGTGACATGGCTTTAAATTCTAAGTTACCTGCGCCAATAGCAATTAGATAAGGTGAAATAGCTTGCGGCATAGCAAAGTGGTAATCGCCATCTTTATAAAGTGCGTCTTTATTGTCGGCACTCATTACAGCGCGAATGTCTTTTGGTGTATGAATACGGGCAGAGTAAGTTACACGCATTGCTGGCGTATCTTGTACAGGGATCCAACTACGTGCATGAATCGCTTGCGATTGGCTATACATAAATGGGTGCGTTTTACTCGCCGTTTGCTCTGGTGTTAACCATTGCAGACCAGATGCTTCTGGGCGGCTGTTATAGTAAATACGGGCTATTTTAGCTTGGCTTTTGAACTTAATAGTAAGTTTTGAGCCTTTCACACCGTCACGTTTAGCTAAATCGAATTTAGCTTTGTGCCAATTACCGCTTTGGTCTTGGTACATTACTTTATCAATGTCTAAGTCACGGGTATCAAGTACGAGTGTTTTGCTGTTGCTGTTGTTCCACTGAAGAGTGTGCTCAACAAAACCTTCTAACTGCTTGTCAGCAAAATCGACATCTAAATCAAGGCTTAAGTGAGTAGTAATAACGTCATCAAGATTGGCGTATGAGTTTTGATCAATCGCATTAGCCATTGCTTGCGAACACATACCCGCCATAGCGAGGCTTAAAAAAAGAGGTTTAATTTTCATAATTACCCTGAACACAAATAAAAAGTGCTGGTTTTATATCATGATTGAGTAAGAGGGTTGAGCAATTTTTACATTCTGATGCGCAATTTGCGACGATGGGGTAAACTATCACGATTAGTTACCGGTATATTTAGAGAGCTTTGTGGCACACGCATTACAACATTTACATACATTTGCATTAAAGAATCAATGCCAAAAATTTGTTGAAATAACTCATCTTGATCAACTAAAAACACAAAGCTTTACGCTACCTTTTTGCTTATTAGGTGAAGGCAGTAATACTGTATTTTTGAACGATTATCTTGGTAGCGTTATTAAAATGGCGACCAAAGGCATTAAAATTAATGAACGCGAGAACGATTATTTAATTTGTGTTGCAGCAGGCGAAAATTGGCACCAATTAGTGAGTCATTTATTAGATAAAAACATCCCAGGGCTTGAAAACTTAGCACTTATTCCTGGTACTGTTGGTGCATCACCAGTACAGAATATTGGTGCATATGGTGTAGAGCTCGCCAAGTTTATAGAATCAGTTGAGTATTTTGATATAGCTAATAAAGCGATGATGACGTTAACTAACGAGCAGTGTCAATTTGGCTATCGCGATTCTATTTTTAAACATGCGTTAAAAAATAAAGCGGTTATTACACAGGTGTATTTTGCCATACCTAAAAAATGGCAACCAGTTTTAAGTTATGGCCCGTTACAGCAACTAGCTACTATTACGCCTCGTGCAGTGTTCGATCAAGTAATACAAACGCGCAATAGCAAATTGCCAAACCCTTACATTTTACCGAATGCAGGCAGCTTTTTTAAAAATCCTATAATAACCAACCAACAGCTGGCTGATCTATTAAAGTCGTTTGCAGATTTACCTCATTACAAATACGGGCAAAACCATCATAAGGTAGCGGCAGGTTGGTTAATTGACCAGGTCGGTTTAAAAGGGCATAGAGTAGCGGGTATTGAGGTGCATAAGCAGCAGGCCTTGGTACTAGTTAATCATGGAAATAGTGAAGGAAGCGACCTCATAACGATGATTAGACATATTCAACATACCGTGTTTGCTAAATATAACATAGTGCTAGAGCACGAAGTGCGCTTAATTAATAAAGATAGCGAATGCCAAATATATGGAGAGCCTGCACAGTGAAAGTACCTGATGGTAATAAACTCGCCATTTTAAATGCCTTAAATCAAGGTGGCTTCGTATCTGGCCAAGGACTGGGTGAACAGTTAGGTATCAGTCGTGCAGCAATAAGTAAGCATGTGCAAAGTTTACAAGATATGGGGTTAGATATTTTTAAAGTAACAGGTAAAGGGTATCGCTTAAATAACTACGCAGGACTTTTAAACCAATCAAAAATACAACAACATTACACGGCATTAGGTGCACAAACAGCGAGTGTAGAAGTGCACCCTATAATTGACTCAACTAATAGTGAGTTAATGCGCCGCATACAAAGTAAAACAGAGCTTGAATCAGGTACTGTAATTGTTGCTGAAATGCAGCAAGCAGGACGAGGGCGTCGTGGACGTGTATGGCAATCGCCATTTGGTGCCAATTTGTATTATAGTTATTTTTGGCGATTAGATGATGGTATTCAAGCTGCAATGGGCGTATCTATTGCTGTTGGCTTAGCTGTATATGATGCTATTAAAGCGCTTTATAGTATTGAAGTAGAACTGAAGTGGCCAAATGATATTTACTTGAATAAGCAAAAGTTAGCTGGCGTATTGGTTGAACTTGATGGGCAGCCACAAGGGCCGTGTCAGCTCGTAATAGGTATAGGTATAAACCTACAAATGCCACAGAGCTTTAGCCAACATATAGATCAAGCATGGACTGATTTAAGTCAACATGCTCAACAGCTCGATAAAAACCAGCTGGTGGCATCGCTTACCTACTATTTAGAGCAGCGCTTGGTTCAATACCGTCAAACTGGCTTACATGCTATGTATGAGCAATGGAATTCGCTTAATGCATTTGCAGGAGAGTGCGTTGAGCTAAATACAGGTCATAGAAGCTGGCGTGGAATATGTGAGGGAATCGATCCACAAGGAGGCATACGGATTCGACAAGATGGCGAAGTGAAAAGCTATTACGGGGGCGAAGTCTCCCTTAGAAAGGCACAAATATGAAATTACTGATAGATGTGGGTAATACATCGTTAAAAGCTGTACTTTGGCATAACGAACAATCACAGCCAGCAGATATAAATAACCTACCTTGGTTAAAAATCACCGAAGTGATTTATGCCCGTGTAGGGCGCAGTGATTTACTAAACGATATTCTCACGCAAGCGGCAAGTAATAATATTACTTGCTTTGAAGCCAAGGTAAGCAAAACACTTGGAGATCTTATATGCGCTTACGAGCATGTGGGTAATTTAGGTATAGATAGATGGCTGGCATTAATCGCTGGATTTAAACTATACCCTAACAAAGCATTTATAGTTGTTGATGCGGGCACCGCAACCACAATTGATGTACTCAATTGTGAAGGGCTGCATTTGGGTGGTTGGATTTTACCCGGGCTTGATTTAATGACCTCATCGCTTACACAAAACACCCAGGGTGTTTTTGATGATGGTAAAACTCCATTTACCAATGAACTGGGTAAAAATACGCCTAATGGTTTAAAAAATGGTGCTTTAGTCGCAACCATAGGGGCAATTGAACAAGCCAAGTTACATTTAAATGCCCAAAAAGCAGACCAAGCAGTGCAGATTATTTTTGCTGGGGGCTATGGTTCTCTATTACAACAGCAATTTGAAGGAAGTATTTTTGATTCATTGCTCGTAATGAAGGGATTAAATTATTGGCGCGAACTAAGCAAAACAGCATAAAAAAGCACAAAAAATGTGTTTTCGCATGAATATTGAGCATTTAAACTAAAAAATTACACTTTTTTTGATTTTATAGTTGCATCCCAATAAACCTTACTCTAATATCTCGCCCCGTACTAAAGCAGTGCCGACTTAGCTCAGCTGGTAGAGCAACTGACTTGTAATCAGTAGGTCAACCGTTCGACTCGGTTAGTCGGCACCACTTTCCTTTTACCGGAAGTGAATTAGTAGAGAATTATCGTGGAGGGGTTCCCGAGCGGCCAAAGGGATCAGACTGTAAATCTGACGGCTCAGCCTTCGCTGGTTCGAATCCAGCTCCCTCCACCACTTTATTCTTGACGGTTAGAGGTAGTTTAAGAACAGATTTTTATGCGGGCATCGTATAATGGCTATTACCTCAGCCTTCCAAGCTGATGATGCGGGTTCGATTCCCGCTGCCCGCTCCAGTTCTTGTGTTGCTGATATAGCTCAGTTGGTAGAGCGCACCCTTGGTAAGGGTGAGGTCGGCAGTTCGACTCTGCCTATCAGCACCAGTCCTAAGAATCTCCTTGATTACTTCCTTTATCTGTCAGAAAATACTATTTGAAAAAATTAACTTAATCTACCTCTGGTGGATTATTTTCATATGTAATTTAGATACACAAAACTGATAGGTTCCGTCATGGCAAAAGAAAAGTTTGAACGCGTAAAACCGCACGTAAACGTTGGTACAATCGGCCACGTTGACCACGGTAAAACTACACTAACTGCAGCAATCACTAACGTACTTGCAAAAGTATACGGCGGTGTTGCTAAAGATTTCGCATCAATCGATAACGCTCCAGAAGAGCGCGAACGTGG